>CAZJCB010000146.1:0-5801 GCA_964544245.1 uncultured Christensenella sp. | reverse complement strand
CACGGCCGTCAAGGCCCTGGACGGCAGGGCGCTGAAGAACAGGGAGTTCACCTTCGCGCTGGACGAAACCTTCACCGTCATCGAGGAGCGGGTCAACCCGCTGGACGGCACGGTGACCTTTGTCCCGGTGACGTACACGGCCCGGCAGCAAACCCAGACCAACGGCCGGGACGGAACCGTCGCCTTTGCCCCCGTCCGCTATACGGCGGACGACATAGGGGGCGTTTTCACCTATACGGTGACGGAGGTCCCGGGCCTTGAGGCGGGGATGGCCTATGACCCGATGGTAATGACGGTCACGGTGATCGTCACCGACAACGGAAGCGGCCGGCCGGCCGCGACCGTGTTCTATCCGGACGATGTCGTCTTCAACAACAGCGTCGCGCCCCTGGCGATACCGCAGGCCTTTGAGGCGACAGTGGACCTGCGGGGCAGGCCGCTGGAGGAAGCCGAGTTCACCTTCCAGCTGCTGGAGGGCGGGGAAATCCTTCAGGTCACCTCCAACAGCGGGGACGGGAGGATCGTCTTTGACGACGTGGAATTCACCGCGGCGGACATCGGGACCACGCGGCGCTTCATCATCCGCCAGGTTCCTACGAATCTTCCCGGCGTGACCTATGACCCGATGGAGATCACGTACGACGTGACCGTCGAGTTCGATCCCGGGGGGATCGGCGCGCCGATGCTCACGATCCCCACTCCGGAGGACACGACGTTCAACAACGTCTTCGCGGCGCAGGGGGAAATCCGTATCTCCTTTGACGTCTCGCTGGAAGGCCGGGCGATCAAGAACGGCGAGTTCAGCTTTGCGCTGTCCCGTGGGGGGACTGTCCTGCAGACAAAGCGCAACGGCAGGGACGGAAAGGTCAGCTTTGACCCGGTTACCGCCACCGAAGCCGACGCCGGACGGACTTTCAGCTGCACCGTGCAGCAGGTGCCGGGGAATGAGCCTGGCATGAGTTACGACACGGCGGTCAAGACGGCGGAAGCTGCCGTGAGCCTGGAGGGCGGGCTGCTGAAAGCAGGCGTTACCTACCCCACCGGCACGGGTTTCGTCAACCGCTTCACGCAGCAGGTCACCGCCCCCGTCCTCTCCGCGGTCGACGTGGACAAAACCGCCGTCACGACAGGGGATGCCGTCACCTTCACGCCCAGGGTATCCGGCGGCGTGAAGCCCTACAGTTACCATTACGTCCTCTACCGGGACGGAGCGGTCGTCAAGGACATCGGCTGGCTGGAGGACGCCGCGCGCCGGTCGCAGCTGGGCACCGCGGGCTCGGTCCGGATGCAGGTGCAGGTGCAGGACGCCGAGGGCCGGCTGTCACAGGCGGTCATGAGCCCGGAGGTCACAGTCAACAAGCCCGCATGGACGCCGAAAGATCTGAGCGGTACGTGGAAGTATACGATGATCTTTTTATCAAGGACAAGCAGCACCTCAAAAACGGCCCTCAATTCAACATACAACATGACGCTCACTGTGGACATGAAGGACGACCGGACCGGAACGACCCAATTTGACAACGCAGGATACCACAGCGGAACGCTCGAATACGCCGAAGGGAAGGTCAGGTTCGTCCACCAATATGAAGATTGGACAGGCGCCTGGGAAGGCAGTCTGGAACTGAAAAACGGCGTTCCGACGCTGACCGGCACTTTCTATGAAGAGGAAAGCATGGAGGATGGACCTGACAACTATACGGGCACCTGGACTGCGGTGAAGGAAAATTGACTGGAACGAACACAACTACCGTGAACTGTAAAAATTTTCAGCCGGAGAGGGCGCAGCCGCGCACTCTGAGCAGACTGCGGACCCATCATGGCAGGAGGATGACAGAGATGAAAAAGACGAAGGGGTTCCTGCTGTATCTAACGCTGGCCGTCCTGCTGTTTTCCACGGGCGCGCGCCAGGTTTCGGCAGTTGACATCGGGGAATTTCAATACGAACTGGCCCCGGGAGGGACAGCGGTGCTCACGCGCTGGCTTGGCACGGCGGCGGAACCCCTGATTCCCTCCGCGCTGGAAGGTTACGCGGTCACAGGCATTGGGGAGGAAGCCTTCCGCGACAACAGCAGCCTTCAACGGATCGCCCTTCCGAAAGGCGTCACGGCCATCGGCCCGCTGGCCTTCTACAACTGCGCGGCGCTCAGGGGCCTGACACTGCCAGCCGCGCTTGTTGAAATCGGGGATTTTGCATTCGCATACTGCGCTTCCCTTCAGTCCGTCGCGGTTCCGGAAGGGACAAAGCGTATCGGGGAATACGCCTTCGGGGACTGCGCCGCGCTGAAAGCCGCCGTCATTCCCCCCAGCGTCAGCCAGATCGGCCCCGACGCCTTTTCCGGCGCCGCCCAGGGCTTCACCCTCTATGGCGGCGAAGGGAGCGCGGCCCAGGACTACGCCCGGCAGAACGGCATCCCCTTCGGGGCGCCAGGCGACGCTCCTTCCCCGGAAATGACAGCCGCCGTTCCCGAAGAACCACCAGGACCGGTGTCAGAGGAAGCAAACCAGGACGACGAACCAGCCGCATGGACCCCCGCGCCGGAAACCCTCAGCGGGCTGTGGCTGGTGACGACCACCTATGAAACCTGGCATGGCGAGGACGGCGTGGAGAAGGAATGGAACCTGACCTGGTCCTCGCCCGTCCTGCTTGATTTTGGGCCCGACGGACAGGGGACCTGGACCCAGATGCATGATTGGGGCACGCTGTCCGGCCCCGCCAGCCTGATAAACGGGGCAATCAGCGCCACACTGCAGGCGAACGGTCCTTCGCAGTATGAGGGCAAGATCATCATGGACGGGGCGGAAGCCACCCTGGAAGGAACAATGACGGAGGAATCCCACACCGACACGTCAATGTGGACCAAAGGCCCCTGGTCCGCGCTGAAGGTCGCGGAACCGGCGGAACTCAGCCAGTACAGGGAACTGAAGGAGCGCGTCGCCGGCAAGGACGTGGCCGCCCTGAAGACGCGACTGTTCGAACTGGGCTATTTCCGCTCAGACCCGGGGACGGATTATTATACCGACAAGACCGGGGAAGCCGTGGCAGCGTTTGAAAAACTCAACGGGATGACCGTGGACGGGATCGCCGACCCGGTGATGCAGGCGCTGTTCTATTCCGACCTCGCCGTTCCAAACCCGGAGTAAGCTAAACGGAGGCCCCACAGCCGGCTTCTTTACACTCATAGAACCATTTGCCCCCTGCCGATTCGATGGCGGGAGGGCGTATGATATGTCCGGCCCCCAATGCCGCACGCCGCCCCGGGCCGCGTTGACAGGGCCGCGCCCGGGCGATATGCTTTTGAAAAGAACTGGGGGAGGGCACCGATATGCTGATCCTGGCCTGCAACGTGGGCAGCACCTCGCTGAAATACAGGCTGTACCGCCTGGGGGAAGCCGAGGAGGAACTGGCCTTCGGGCACTTTGAGGGCATCGGGCGCGCGTCCGGGCGCGCGAAACAGCAGGCCGGGGACAGGGCGCTGGCGGAGGACCGGCCCCGGCCGGGTTATGGCGAGGCCATCACGGCCATGCTGGATTTCTTGGGGGAAGCCGGGTTGCTGCCGGGCGGGCGTCCGGACTGCGTGGCCTTCAAGGTGGTGGCTGCGCTGCGTGTCAGTGGGGTGCAGGAACTGACGGAAGAGGTGCTGCGCGCCATGGAGGCCTTCAACACCCTCCTGCCCGCACACAACCCGCCCTACGTCGCGGCGGTGCGCCAGTTCCGGAAACTGATGCCGGGCGTGCCCCTCATCGGCAGCTTTGAGACCGGCTTCTTCCAGAGCATGAAGGAGGAGGCCTACCTCTACCCGCTGCCCCTGGAGCTGCTGGAGCACGGCGTGAGGAAAAACGGCGCGCACGGCGCCTCCCACGAGTACGTCACCCGCTGGATGGCCCGGGAGACGGGCCGGGACAACCTCAAACTCATCTCCTGCCACCTGGGCGGTTCCTCCTCCATGGCCGCGGTCAGCGGCGGGCAGGCGGTGGACACCACGCTGGGCCTGTCGCTGCAGTCCGGCCTGCCTCACAACAACCGCGCCGGGGACACGGACCCCTGCCTGGGCATCTACCTGCAGGAGAGCCTGGGCTATACGCTGGACGAGGTCAAGAAGCTCTACAGCGGCAAATCCGGCCTGCTGGGGCTGTCCGGCTTCTCCGGCGAACTGTGGGAGATCGAGGCGGCGGCGCAGGCCGGGAACCAGCGGGCGCAGACCGCGCTGGACGTGTATTGCTACAGCATCAGGAAGTACGTCGGCTCCTTCGCCGCGGCGCTGGGCGGGCTGGACGCCATCGCCTTCACCGGCGGCATCGGGCAGAACAGCGCCCACGTCCGCGCGCAGGCCCTCTGCGGGCTGGAGTTCCTGGGCGTCCGGCTGGACGGGGCGAAAAACGCCGCGGCGAAGCCCGGCAGCCTGATTTCCAAAGCGGACTCCGGGGTCCTGGTGTACGTCGTGGCCACCAACGAGGAGATCATCATCGCCAGGAAAGCCCGGGATTTCCTACTGGTATAATAAAAACGGCGCCCCCGAACCGGAAGGCGCCGCGGAATGCTGCCCGTTGGCCGCTTGGGGTTATTCCACGATGAACGTCGTCTTTCCGCCCAGCCAGCCGTTGAAATACAGCTCCAGGGCGTACCTGCCGGGCGCGAAGGCGTCGTTATATGCCAGATAGGTCTGGAAAACGTTGTCAACACTGAAAGCCCATAGCGCGGAGGTCCAGGCGGCGGGCACGTAGATCACCTCGCTGGTGGTGAAGCGGTCGGCCGAATCGGGCGGATACAGGACGATGACGGCGCTGAGTTCCTTGTCGCTCTTGGCCGAGGAGAGGGTGAACTCCACGGCGGCGTGGAAGTTGCGCAGGTCCCCGGCGCCGGCCAGGGAAGCGCCCTGAATGCGTTCAACCCGGGTGCGGGAGTCGTCATCCCAGAAGTTCAGGTTGCTGCCGCCGCTGACGTAATAGAGGGAGAACTTCTGGTACTTGTAGCCGTATTCGCGCGTCGTGCTCAGCCTTGGGGACCTCACGTAGACCGGGTCGGATTCCTCCCCGCCCTCCTCATTGACCGTGATGGCGTAATCCGTTTCCGGAACGACGCTGATCAGGGCGGAATCGGTGTAGACAGTGTCGTAGTAGTGGAAACTGGCGTCGACGGGGGAATAGTTCACCTCGTAGACAGACCCGCCGCCGTCCCAGGTCACCTTGATCTGGGTGGCGCTGTAGGGCACGGCCTTCAGGTTGCTGATGCCGGACTGTGAAGCGAAAACAGGATAAACCGGCAGGGAAGCAAGCAGGACCAAGGCCAGCAGGGCTGAGACGGTTCTTCGTTTCATGTTCGCTCTCCTCTCAATGATTTTAATCGCGGGCCGGTTTTCCCGGCATCGCCGCTGGTTTGATTATATACCAAATTCCACCCGTTCAAGCGGGACGGAGCGGGTGCTGTATTTAATTTGCAGGGCGGAAGCGCTTCGCACCAGCGCCGGGTCATTCCGTGGCAGGGCCTGTGTAGTCGTCCGTGTAGGCATAGCCGCAGGTCCGGCAGGTATAGGTCGTAAAGCCGAAATCCGCCGCCGCGGGTTCCTTCAGGACGGCGTCATAGACAGGGTTTTCGCACATCTCCGGCAGGAGATCGACACGGTAGTTGTCCCGCTCGTCCCGGATGAAGCGGGTATACACGTTGTCCTCAATCAAGAGGTTCCGGTCCAGCGGCTCGCCGACAAAGCGCCGGCAATAAGCCCTGCGGTCCTTGTTGTTCTCAAAGAACCGGATGTGCCCGTCCACGGTGCAGCCCCTGACGTAGCCCTGGTGGACCTTGCGCT
>CAZJCB010000145.1:0-5811 GCA_964544245.1 uncultured Christensenella sp. | reverse complement strand
ATCTCCCACAAGATGCAGGAGATCTTTTCCATCTCAGACCGCTACACGGTATTGCGCAACGGCCAGCTGATCCAGAGCGGGGACATCGCGGACGTGACGCCCACCTTTGTCGCGCGGCTGATGGTCGGCCAGCAGTATACGGAGCAGGGGGTCTACCATGAGCGGGCGCTGGGCGACGTCATCCTTGAGGCGAGGAACCTGACGGGGGAAGGCTTCCGCAATGTATCCTTCTCAGTGCGCCGCGGGGAGATCGTGGGGTTTACGGGGCTGAAGGGCGCCGGTATCAGCGAGATGATGCGCACGCTGTTCGGCGTCCTGCCCATCAAGGGCGGGGAACTGCTGCTGTACGGCAAGCCCGTCTCCCGCCATTCCGTGCGCGGCGCCATGCGCAGCAAGCTGTCCATGATCGCCGCCAACCGCAAGGAGAACTCCGTCATCCCGGATTTTTCGCTGCTGGAAAACTTCTACGTGTCCGAGCACAGGCTCTCCGCCCGATCGCCGCTGATCAGGCTGAACAAGGAGATCAGGCGCTGCAGGGCCCATCAGGAAGCCCTGTCCATCAAGGCCAACACGCCCTTTGACATGATCAACTCGCTCTCCGGCGGCAACCAGCAGAAGGTCATTATCGCGCGCTGGCTGAACACGCAGGCGGACATCCTGCTGCTGGACAACCCGACCCAGGGCATCGACGTCGGCTCCAAGGCGGAGATCTACCGCCTGATCCAGGACCTGGCGTCCCAGGGCAAGACCATCCTGGTCAACACGCTGGAGATCCAGGAGATCCAGAAGGTCGCGGACCGCTGCGTCGTGTTTTACCACGGCGGCATCCATTCCATCCTCATGCGCCATGAGATCACGGAGGAGCGCGTGGTCCTGCGCGCCACCAACGCCATCAAATCGTCGGAGGTGCTTGATCAGCATGACAAAAGCGAACGCAGCGCGGGATAAGCAGGCCCGCTCCTTTTCCCGCGTGCTGGGCAATTACAGCTTTATTTTCATATTCGTCGCCATCCTGATCTCCTACCTGTTCGTCAACGCCGGGGCGACGACCTGGAACGGTATCATGAACATCCTCCGGCATTCGGCCGTGGTGGGCATCATCGCCTTCGGCATGGGCCTGGCCATCATCACCGGCGGCATCGACCTCTCCGTCGGCAGCATGATCGCGCTGATCGGCGGCTTCTCGGTGGTCGTTTTCAACGCCACCAACAGCCCGCTGCTCACCCTGCTCTTCGCGCTGGCAGCCGGGTTCGTTTTCGGCAGCGTCAACGGCCTGCTGATCGGCAAGGTGAAGATGCCCCCGTTCATCGTCACGCTGGCCACGATGATGATCTTCCGCTCCATCGCGCAGTATTACCTGCGCAGCATGGTGCGCAAGTCCATCTACAACATGGAGGGAACGCTGTCCTCCTACGACGCCTTTTACGGTTTCGGGCAGAGCAAGCTGTTTGACTTGGTGCCGACGGTCGGGGTCATCCTGATCCTGGTCACGGCGCTCATGGTCTTCATCTCCACTTCCAGCAAATACGGCAGAACTGTGTACGCGGTGGGCAGCAACGAGCGGGCGGCCGTCCTGGCCGGCATCAACGTGGAATGGGTCCGCGTGAGCGTGTACACCACCACCGGCGTCCTGTGCGGGCTGGCGGCGTTCATCTGGCTGGCGATGAACGGCGCGGTGGACCCGGCGACCCTGGGCAGGAGCAACGAGATGTACGCCATCGCGGCGGTGGTCATCGGCGGGGTCAGCATGTCCGGCGGCAAGGGCAAGCTGCTGGGCGTGCTCTTTGGCGCCATGTCCTACACCATCATCGACAAGATCATCGCCTCCATGGGCTTTGACGCGCTGATCAACGACACCATCAAGGGCTCCATCCTGCTGGTCGCGGTGTTCATCCAGATCATGATCCCGGTCCTGCGCAAAAAGTTCCGCCGGGAAAGGGACTGAGCCTCCCGCCCTGTCCTGTCCCTTTTGCCGCCCCGGGTCCGGGCGGCTTTTCTGTCCCGCTCCTTGTCACGCCTTGCCCGGATTTGTTATACTTGCGCCTGGAGAAACGGGATAGGGGGGAGCAAAATGCGTCAGCTGGAAAAGCGCAGCCTGCCGGTCATCGTCGGCCTGATGCTCTTCGCCTTCGCGCTGTACCGCTTTGACGCGCTGATGGGGCTGGTCCAGGCGTTCCTGGCCATCCTCTCCCCCTTCATCATCGGCATCTTCATGGCCCTGCTGATCAACCTGCCGATGCGCTTTTTTGACAAGGTCTTCCGCTTCTCCGACCGCGTCCCGCGGCTGAAGCCGCTTGAGCGCGCGGTTTCCCTGACGCTGTCGCTGGTGATCGTGCTGGCGATCATCGCGCTGCTGCTGGTCGTCATCATCCCGGACATCGCCGCCGCCGTGGACCGGCTGATCCGGGTCATCCCCGGTCTGCTCAAGGACCTGGAAGTGTGGCTGAGCGAATACAATGAAAACATCCGCTCGGCCCTGGGGATGGTGGAAACAGACGAGAGCGACGTGCGCGACCTGTTCCAGAGCGCTTACGGCTTCCTCATCGGCGGGATCAGCGCCTCCTCCGGCATCGTGATTTCCGCGGCCCAGGCGATCGTCAACCTCATCGTCAGCCTGGTGTTCGCGATCTACCTGCTCCTGAGCAAGGAAAGGATCAAGGGGCAGCTGAGCCGGCTGCTCAGCGCCGCGCTGCCCCAAAAGACGGACGCCTTCGTCCAGCGCGTGATCCAGATGCTCCTGAAGGCCTATTCCAATTTTATCGCGGGGCAGTGCCTGCAGGCCTTCATCTCCTCCGTGCTGACCGTTCTGGCGCTGCTGGCGCTGGGTGTGCCCTACGCGGTGCTCATCGGCCTGATCACCTTCGTGGCCGCCTTCATCCCGGTGTTCGGCCCCTATATCTCGGGCCTGCTGGGGATGCTGCTCATCCTGACGGCGGATCCGGGGCAGACGCCCCTCTTCCTGCTCGTTTTCCTTATTGTCCAGCAGCTGGCCGGTTCCGTCATCTACCCGCGCATCATGTCGGAAGCCATCGACATCCCCTCCATCTGGGTCCTGGTGGCGGTCGCCGTCGGCGGCGGCATCATGGGCATCGCGGGCATGCTGCTGTTCATTCCCCTGGCCGCCGTGGCTTACCGCCTGGCGAAAGAGTTTGTCCGGAACAAAGAGAACAAAGCCGGGCCCCTTGAGGACAAGCCGCTTGATCAAGTGTAACTCCCTGACAAAGAGATACGGCGAGGATGGCGTGTTCGACCTGAGCTTCGGGGTCGGGAAAGGCCAGGCACTGGGCCTCCTGGGGCCGGCGGGCGCGGGAAAATCGCTCACGCTGCGGGTCCTGATGGGGCAGATCCGCCCGGACGAGGGGGACGCGACGGTTTTCGGGCTGGATTGCTGGAGGGAGCGGCACAGGATCCAGCGCGACCTGGCCTACTGCCCCGCGGTCCCGGCGCTTGAACCCGGCGCGACGGGGGAGGAGTACCTCCGCTTCATCGCGCGCTATCACGGGGGATTCAACCCCGAAAAGGCGCGCAGGCTGACGGAACGCCTGGACATCACGCTGACCGGGCAATGCAGGCGGATGAGCGCGGAGGCACGGAAAAAGGTCGGCCTCCTGGCGGCGCTGTCCCTGGACAGCGAAGCGCTCCTGCTGGACGAGCCGATGAATGGGCTGAGCCCGATCGGCCGGAACTCGCTGGCCGACGTCATCCGGGAAGAGCAGCAATTGGGCCGCGCGGTGCTGATGACCTCGCACGTGCTGGAAGAGGTACGCCGCTCCTGCACCGAGGTCGCGATCATCAGGAAGGGCCAGCTGGTCGTTTCCCAGCCGGTCCAGGCGCTCAGCCTGACGCGCCAGAAGGTCTACCACATCACCTTTTCGACCCCTGAGGAGGCCGCCGGGTTCGCGGGCGAATGGGAGTCCGCCGTGGAGCTGGTCGGTTCACGCGCCCTGGTCGCCATCCCGGCCAGCCCGCAGGTCCTGATCCGGACGCTTTCCCGGTATACCGTGGTCGACCTGGTCGGCGGGCGAGAGGAAACGGAGGAGAACTTCCTGCGTTTCCACGGGGATGAACTCGTATGATCCCGTCCCTGTTCGCCTTCCAGTTCAAATGGCGCCTGCGCAGGCTGGTGCCGGCGATGGCCTTTTCACTGCTCCTGGGCGCGCTGGCCGTCTGTCTGTACACGCCGGAGCGCCTGGAGGGATTGCGTTACCTGCGCGGCGAGCTGCCCGAGGTGTTTACCTTTCTGGGATATGAGGGGGACACGGGCCTGGGCATCCACCTCATGGGCCTGCTGTGCGGCTTCATCCTGCCGCTGCTGGTGATATTCCTGAGCGTTTCCGGGGGCAGCGCGCTGGTCGCTACGCCCGTCGCTGACGGCAGGATGGCGATGCTGCTGGCGGCAGGGCACCGGCGGTCAGCAATCCTGATGACGCTGTACGTCCACCTTTTTTTGGAGGCGGCGCTGGTCCTGATGGCCTGCCTTGCCGGGCAGGCTGTAATGGCGGCAGCCCTGTTCCCGGGCTTTGACTTCTTCGCGCTGCTGCGCCTGTGCCTGGGATTGATCCTCATCAGCTCGGTCTACTGCGCGTTCGCGGTTTTTATGGCGGCGCGTGCCCCGACGCCCGGGAAGATGCGCGGGTTCAGCCGGCTGGCGATGGCTTTGACGCTGCTGTTCACCATGGCCGCCAGGCTGCCCGGCTGGGCGCGCGCCCTGCGGTTCTTTTCGCCGCTGACCCTGTTCCAGGGAACCGCGCTGGTCTCCGGCAGCGGCGGATGGCCCCCGGCGCTTTCGGCGCTTCCCATAGCGGGCGTTTTCCTGTTCATGGCGCTCTGGCGGTTCAGCAGCCGGGAAATGTGAAAGTGAGAAAAAGATGAACAAAAGCTTCGCCGTCCACCCCTGGAAGGTCGTCCAGACGGGATTTGAGAGGGAGGACCAGCGCTTCGCCGAGAGCCTGATGTCCCTGGGCAACGGGGCGATGGGCCTGCGCGGCAATTTTGAGGAGGGCTACTCCGGCGACAGCCTGCAGGGCACCTACATCGGCGGGGTCTGGTTCCCGGACAAGACGCGCGTCGGCTGGTGGAAGAACGGGTATCCGGAGTATTTCGGCAAGGCCATCAACGCCATGAACCTCATCGGCCTGAAAATCAGCGTCAACGGCGAGGCGCTGGACGCGGGCGTGATGGCCGTGGAACGCTTTTACCGGGAACTGGACATGAAAACCGGCCTGCTCAGGCGGGAGATGACCCTGAAGACCGGGGAAGGCCGGGTGAGTGTCGCCACCGAACGGTTCGTTTCCATGGCAAGCAAGGAACTGATGGCGCTGCGCTGCGAGGTCACGGCGGACTATCCAACGAAAATGGAAATGACCGCCTTCCTGGACGGGGAAGTGCGCAACCAGGACAGCAATTACGAGGAGCGCTTCTGGGAGCAGCTGGACGCCGGCGCCAGTGCCGGGGAACCGGGTGCGTACCTTGTCAGCCGAACCCGGGAAAACCCTTTCGGCGTGGAACGTTTCACGGTGGCCGGCGCGTTCCGTGTACTCAGCGGTATGCCCTTTGACAGGCAGGAATCCCGTGCGGGGTTTTCCGCCGTCAGCTTCGTGAAAAACGCGGCGGCAGGTGAAACGCTGCGCCTGGACAAGGTCATCGCCGTCGCGACCGACCGGGACCATCCCGCGGACGAGCTCAAGGGCACCGCATACAGCCTGGCCGAACAGGCAGCCGCGCTGGGCTATGAAGCGCTGAGGGAAGCCCACGTGGCCGCCTGGGCGCGCAAGTGGGAAATGGCCGACGTGGTGATATCCGGCGACGACG
>CAZJCB010000144.1:5265-5957 GCA_964544245.1 uncultured Christensenella sp. | reverse complement strand
CGTGCTGGCGCAGAACGAGGACGTGAACATCCTGGTGCTGGACACCGAGGTGTACTCCAACACCGGCGGCCAGTCCTCCAAAGCCACCCCGACCGGCTCCGTGGCGAAGTTCGCCGCCGCCGGCAAGAGGACCCGCAAAAAGGACCTCGGCATGATGGCGATGAGCTACGGCTACGTCTACGTTGCCCAGGTCGCGATGAGCGCCAACTACAACCAGGTATTGAAGGCCTTCAACGAGGCGGAAGCGTACAAGGGCCCCTCGCTGATCATCGCCTACAGCCCCTGCATCAACCACGGCATCAACATGTCCTTCTCCCAGGCGGAGATCCGCAAAGCGGTCGCCACGGGCTACTGGAACCTGTACCGCTACAACCCGATGCTGGCGGAAGAGGGCAAGAACCCGATGATCATCGACAGCAAGGACCCGACGGAAAGCTACCAGGATTACCTCAAGGGCGAGGTGCGCTACACCTCCCTGCTCAAGACCTTCCCGGACGCCGCGAGCAAACTGTTCAAGCGCGCCGAAGAAGAAGCCGCCGAGCGGCTGGAGAGCTACAAGCGCCTGGCCGCCGGGGAAGGCGTCAAGTAATCACACCCATCCGATTAGGCAAAGCGGGAGCCCAAATCCGGGCTCCCGCTCTTATAATTTTGCTTGTTCGCGCCAGATCGGCTATAACAATGCCCGGATACCT
>CAZJCB010000144.1:0-5255 GCA_964544245.1 uncultured Christensenella sp. | reverse complement strand
AATCCGGCCAGACAGCCCGCAACGCCGCCCGCCCGGAAAAAATCCCGGGCGGGCCTTTTCGTCCGCCGGGTTCATCCGGAAGGTCTCCGCCCCCGGAAAAGAAGGCACCGGCCGCCCCGGCGGCCCCCTGGCGGAGCTGCACCCGGGCCTGCCGGCCGCGGCAGCCGCTTGAGACGTCCTGAACAGGCGGACGGCAATAATTAACCGCCATTAATACCGATTAATACCGATTAATACCCGAAGCGGAAAAACCCCGGAAGCCTTGACAGGACTGGGAAAATCGGCACAAAAAGGAATTAACGGCCTTAATACCGGGGGGGGTGCGTGTTTGAGGCGGAGAAGCGGTTGGGAAGCAATGGAGAAGCAGTTGGAAAGCAATGGGAGAACGGAGCGGCGAAAGCATAACAAGGCTGACGCTCCAGGGGGGGCAACCGGATAATGTAACCCTGTGAGGCGATGACAAGCCTCACTTTTTTGTATCCGGACAACTTTCCGGCATTGCAGGAAATGGTCAGGCGCGGCGGAGAGGAGAACCTGCATGAAGGGAGCCCCGGAGCAGTGCCTGGTCACGGTTCACGCCTCCGGATGACTTTTTAGGAGTATTTAGGAAGATGGTAGGAAGTTTTTAGCCGGATGGCAAAAACCCGCCGGGCGTTGTAAAACCTCACTTTTTTGATGCCCGGGCGACTTTCTAGCCTTTTTAGGAAGGTTTCAGGCAAGTAGAAATCAGAATGCCGGGACCGGAGAGCCCGGGCCGCATCTCACCTGCAACACAGGTATATTCATGAATGGAAGACGGCGTATGAGGAGCAACGCCCGTGGCGACCCCTCCTGAAGGGCGCGTCAGGATCGCTGATGATGCTTTGAAAGCAGGGGGCCCTGTTCAGCGGTAGCCCGGAACCCATCAGAAGCTGGCAGTTGGGGATAGACAGATGCATATGATCATCTGTACTAATGTATCTCCTCTGAAAGGCAAGGATAATATATATAGGAAATATGATAAATATTAATAAGTATATATTCCTATACTGACTTGATTGATTGCAGAACGTACTGATCAGCGACTGCCTGTCCTGAAAAGGAAGAGTAAACGTGTCCGCAAGGCGGCTGTGCTGCCCTGTCCTATCCGGCGGCATGACAGCCCTTCGTTTTGAACATCCGCCGGACCTTCCTAAAAAGGCTAAAAAGTCGGCGAACAGCCAGATTTGTGAGGATTATCAAGGGGTTCCGGGTTTTTTGGACCTGGCTAGAAAGTGCCTAAAAAGTCCAATAAAGTTCCTAAAAAGGAAGATAACGATCGATACCGCCCCGCATCCCTTTTACCGCTTCCCGCGTCGCGGAGCGATGCGCTTCGCGACGCTTCTACGCCTCAAACACGCACCCCCCCGGTATTAAGGCCGTTAATTCCTTTTTGTGCCGATTTTCCCAGTCCTGTCAAGGCTTCCGGGGTTTTTCCGCTTCGGGTATTAATCGGTATTAATCGGTATTAATGGCGCGTAATTATGGGGTGGAGGGAGAAGCGCCGCAACGGTCCGGGAGCACTGGCCGCAACCGTTCAAGGCATGGTCACCTGCGCCTGGAGGATGTCCCCCGGGCGAGCAGGATGAGCCGGGCCAGCTGCAGGACCGCCCCGATGGCGGAAGCCACATAGGTCAGAGAGGCGGCGTTGAGCACGGCCCTGACCCCCTTTTCCTCCTCAGGGGTGGAGATGATGCCGGAACCGTTCAGCATGGCGACCGCGCGCCGGGAGGCGTTGAACTCCACCGGCAGGGTGACAAGGGAAAATACGACCGTCAGGCTGAACAGGACGATGCCTATGGTCACCAGCGGCTGCCAGGACATGACGAGGCCGAGGATGAAAACCGGAACGCTGAGGTTGCTTCCGATGCTGACCGCCGGCACCACCAGGGACCGGAGCGCCAGCGGGGCATAGCCGTCGTGCTTCTGCATGGCATGGCCGGCTTCGTGCGCCGCGATGCCCACCGCCGCGATGCTGGCGGAGTTGTAGACGCCTTCGGACAGGCTGAGGGTCTCGCTGCGGGGGTCGTAGTGGTCTGTCAGCGTGCCCTGCACCATCGCCAGGCTTACCGCGTCGTTGCCGGACCCGCGCAGCATCCTCATCGCGGCGTCGGACGCCGGGATGCCGGAACGGGTGCGCACTTTTGCCCACTTCGCGTAGGCGGATTTGACCCGCGCCTGCGCGAAAAAAGCCAGCAGCAGCGCGGGGATCAAGAGCAGCATGGTGGAATCGTAAAACATCTCTCGGCGTCACTCCTTTGTCAGGGTCCAGGCGGGCCCATGAGAGCCCGCACTTTGATTATACCACTTTTCAGCGAAGCCAAAAGAAGGGAGCGGCCTTTCGGCCGCTCCCCGGGTCACCTTACAGCCAGGCTGATTAACGGCCGAACTGCGCGTCGTTGTTGCCGGAATCCGTGGTCCACATTTCCAGCATGTTGATCGGGTCGTTGAAGTCCGCGATCCAGCCGTTGCGCGCGAAGTCATAATTGCCTTCCTTGCGCTCGTTGAGGAACACGTTCCATTCGATGGACTCGAGCTTCAGGTCGATGCCGATCTGGGCAAGGTCCTGCTGGATGAGTTCGGCGATGCTGGCATGCGCGGCGGATGTGTTGTGGATGTAAGTGAAGGTCAGGGGTTGCTTGAGCATGTTGTTGTCGTCAAACTCAAGCCCGGCTTCTTTCAGCAGAGCCACAGCCTCTTGGATGCTGGGCTCTTCTGCGTAATAGCCGTCGCCCACAGGATAGCTCCAGGATGCTGCATCCTTGAAGACGCCGCCGTTGCCGTCCAGCATCTCGGCGGGGATGAAGGAGGTCGCGACCTTCTGGCCGGTCTGCGCGACAGAGTCAACGATGTACTGCCGGTCGATGAGGCGGCCGATCCCCTTGCGGAAGGCGGCAGCCTGCTCAACGGTCATGCCGTCAAACAGCGGGGACTTGACGTTGAAGATGGCGTAGTAGGTTCCCAGCTGGCCGACGACATGGAACTCCGGGGTTTCCATCATGGCCTTGATCTGGTCCGGGGGAACTGTGTCGATGAAATCCAGGTCGCCAGCCTGATAGGCGGCAAACACGGCGACATCGTCAGCGGAGAGCATGTACTCAAGGCGCTCCAGCTTCACGTTCGCGGCATCCCAGTAGTTGGGGTTCTTGACATAAACCATGGACTCCTCATGGACCCACTCCTGCAGGGTAAAGGCGCCGCTGGAGACAAAGCCCGCTTCCAGCGCCCAAGCACCCGGGCTTTCGACGAATCCATCAGCGTTCTTGTAGCCTTCAGCTGCCTCAACAGACGGCTGGTGAACTGCGAAGAAGGTGGGGAAAGCAGCCAGGTCAAGGAAATAGGCTACAGGAGAACTCAGTTTGACAGTGAACACTGAACCGTCCGCATTGGAAGCAACCTGAAGGTTTTCAGGATAGCCGGCAATGCTGTTGAACATGTAGGCATAGTCCGCGGCCGTCGCTCCGGACACTGCGCGCTTCCAGGAATACTCAAAGTCCTTCGCGGTCAGCGGATCGCCATTGGACCACTTCAGTCCTTCGCGGATCTGGAATTTGTAGGTCAGGCCGTCTTCGCTCATTTCAAACCCGGTGGCGAAGTTCGGGGCCAGTTTGCCTTCCGCGTCATAGGTGTACAGGCCGCCAAAGGAATTGGCCGCCAGAATGGCGCCGTCCACAGAGGAGTTCAGCGCCGGGTCAAGTTTGTCCGGCTCGCTGGAAACCTGGAGCTTCAGCACTGTGGCATCGCCATTGGTGGCGTGCATGAAGAACTTGGTTCCAAAGGGATTGGTGTAATACCCCTGTACGTTAGGTTTTGCCATAAAGGTGTCGTTGTAGTAGTAGATGGGCACCAGGGCGCCGGTTCCCATGAGGATGTCCTCCGCCTGGTGCATCATCTTTTCGCGTTCCGCGAAGTCAGTAGTTGTCTTGATCCCGTTGATCAGCGCATCAAACTCGGTCCAGTCCGGGGCACTTGACGCCAGCGCAGAGCCGGCGGACAGCGCCATGACAGCGACCAGGGCCAGGGCAAGCAGTTTCTTGGTCATCGTGTTTCTCCCTTCAATTTGTTATCTTAAACGGATGATACCGTTTAGACCTGTTTTGCTTCCTGCGGATTCCAGCACGACACCTCATGGCCCGGCGCCAGTTCCCTGAGTTCCGGTGTCTGCTGCGCGCACTGCTCAGTGGCAAACCGGCAGCGGGTGCGGAAGGCGCAGCCTGAAGGCAGGTTGAGCGGGCTGGGGACCTCCCCTTCCAGTACGATCCTCCTGCGCGCCCTTGCCTTCCTGGGGTCCGGGATGGGAATGGCCGAGATCAGGGACTGGGTGTAGGGATGCATTGGCCGGATGAGGATCTCATCCGCGGGCGCGCTCTCTACTATCTTACCCAGATACATCACCGCTATGCGCCGGCTCATGTGGTGAACCACATGCAGGTCATGGGCGATAAAGAGGTAGGCCAGCCCCAGCCGGCTCTGCAGCTCTTCAAAGGTGTTGATGACCTGCGCCTGGATGGAGACGTCCAGCGCCGAGACGGGTTCGTCGCAGACGATGAATTCCGGGTCCACAGCCAGGGCGCGCGCGATGCCGATGCGCTGGCGCTGACCGCCCGAGAACTCGTGCGCGTAGCGGCGGGAATGGTCGGAATTCAGCCCTACCAATTGTAGCAGACTGACGACCTTTTCTTCCCGTTCTTTTTGTGTTTTGTACAGCTTATGGATGTCCAGCGGCTCGCCCACGATGTCCGCGACCGTCATACGGGGGTTGAGAGAAGAGTAGGGATCCTGGAACACCACCTGCATCTGCCGGCGGAAACCCTGGATGTTCGCGTCGGTGACCTCCTCGCCCTTGAAGCGAATGCTGCCCGCGGTGGGTTTATACAGCCTGAGCAGGCTGCGCCCCACCGTGGTCTTGCCGCAGCCGGACTCCCCCACCAGCCCCAGGGTCTCCCCCTTGCTGATGGAGAAGGACACGCCGTCGACCGCCTTGAGCATGGTCTTCTTTATAAAACCCGTCTTGATGGGGAAATGCTGTTTGAGGCCGCTGACTTCCAGCAGGTGCTCAGCCATTGTCCCGCCCCCCTTCACCGCCGGCCAAGACCGATTGCCGGACGTTCACCCAGCAGGAGGCCATGTGGTTTTCATTGATTTTGATCTCCTCCGGCGGTTCCGTCAGGCAGACCTTCATCGCCGCGTCGCAGCGGGCGGCGAAGGCGCAGCCCTTGGGCATGTTGAGCAGGTCG
>CAZJCB010000143.1:0-5963 GCA_964544245.1 uncultured Christensenella sp. | reverse complement strand
TCCCCGACACGTTGAAGGTCATGCTCCAGGCGCAGGGGTACAGCGCCATCTCGTGCAGGTCTGCGTGGTTGTACAGGCTGCTGATGATGCGCCGGGAGGACGGGTTGTGCCTGAGGTCATAGACGATGCGGTCGACCTGGTCAAACACGCCCTCCCTGTACCTGTGCTTCACGCCCAGCTGGTAGCCGTAGGCCTTGCCGATGCTGCCGTTCTCGTCCGCCCACTGGTCCCAGATGCGGCTGTTCAGGTCTTTCACGCTGCTGGACTTCTTCTGCCAGATCCAGAACAGCTCGTCCACGCAGTTTTTAAGCCTTGTCTGCCGCAGCGTGAGGATGGGGAACTCCTCCTGAAGGTCATAGCGGTTGACCAGGCCGAAAAGCTTGACCGTGTGCGCGGGGGAGCCGTCCTCCCACTTCGGGCGCACCGCCTGGCCGCTGTCCCACACGCCCTCTTTGAGGATGCGCCTGCAGTTGTCGATAAACACCTTGTCCGCCAGGCTCATGGTTGACCTCCGCGAAATTGTACCATCTGGGAATAAAAAATCCGAGCCTCAGAATGGTTATTCACTGTCTTCCCAAAAGTAGTCATTGTCCAATTTTTTAATTATATAGGTGTTTTGGGGAGATACCCCTACGTCGTTTTCTATCATCAACCTGGCCAGCATCCTGCCGTCCACCAGCACCACCTTGGTGCTGAAGCCGGGGTTCTGTGCGTATTGGACAGCGGATTTTGAGAATTGCGCTGTAGTAATAAACAGACCTTTCGTTGCTCCCTGGCCTGCCAGCGCTCCGACAAATGTCTGAACGTCCGGGCGCTCAATTGTTTTGTCCAAAGCCCAGCGTTTGGCTTGAATATAGATGCTGCTGAAACCCAGTTTATCTTCGCGGATAACGCCGTCTATTCCCTCATCATTTGTCCTGCCGATGACCCGTCCTGCGTCCTCAAAGGAGCCTCCATAGCCCATTCGGACCAGTAATTCGACAACCAGACGCTCAAAGAATGAGGGAGATCTCTCCATGATGGCAGTAAGAAGCTCGTCCGCAAGCATAGCATTGATCTTCTTGAATGCGCTCTCCATTGCGTCCTCAGGAGTCTCTTCCGTTACAAGGGGTACAACTGTGGTTGCGGGCAGAACCTCCTCAACATCGTTGCTTCCATATCGAAATTCCTTGAAACCATTGTACTTTTCCAAGTAATGCAAATCGATTGAGTTGCCTGCCTTTTCAAACGCTTCTTTTCCTGCAGGTGTGATGATATGCTGCCCTCTTGAAGGACTGGTGATAAGCCCCGCTTTTCTGAGATATGTAAGTGCCCAGTATATGCGGTTCACGTATTTCAGCTGCTTCCCGCTTGGCAGATAAACCTCTCTGTCTTCCTTTGATAGATTCATGCTGTCAGCAATAATGGAATGAAGGTTCTTTCCGCTCGTTACCTGACCGCTGTATAGCACCGCCATAACAGGGCTGAAGAAGTCAAAGAATTTCGGTATGGCCATAAATACCTCCGGTCAATCATCCAAACGCTTCTGACTGTCTTGAGTAAGTATAGCATGAAACTCAACCTTCGCAATGATTTTGACACGTAGTTTATTTTGACGCCTCAACCCCCATCCTGTATACTCAAAACGAAGGCAAAAGCGGAGGAACGCGTGGTACACCTGAGGGTTCTGGCGGTGGCGGATGAGGAGAGCCGTTTTATCTGGGACTATTTCGACCGCTCCCTGTTCCGGGGGGTGGACGTCATCCTGTCCTGCGGCGACCTGAAGCCCAGTTACCTGTCCTTCCTGACCACGATGGTCTCGGCTCCCCTGTTTTACGTGCACGGCAACCACGACGGGCGGATGCTGGAGCAGCCGCCGGAGGGCTGCGTCAGCCTGGAAGAGGAGATGCAGGTCGTCAAGGGCGTGCGCTTCATCGGCTTTGGCGGATGCAATTCGCGTAACCCCAAGCCCTTCCACTACCGGGAGCAGGATGTCGCCCGGCAGGTGACCAGGCGGATGCAGGAGATCAGCTGGCACGGCGGGTTTGACGTGCTGGTGACCCACTCACCCGCTAGCGGCCTGGGCGACGGGGAGGACCCCTTCCACCGCGGCTTCCGCGCCTACCGCACCCTGCTGGACCTGTACCAGCCCGCCTGGCATTTTCACGGGCACCAGCACCTGAACTACGGCCGGGGCAAGCGCTCGCTGCAGCACGGGGCGACGCAGATCTACAACGCCTTTGGGTACAGCCTGTTGGACCTCGCCTTTGATCCGCCGCCCCGGCGGAAGCGCGCCAGTTACATCAAAGCCCGGTTTGACTGGGGGAGGGCCTATGGAAAGCAGCCATAACCAGGAAGCCCGATTTGAATACGCCCGGGCGGTCAAAAGCGGCCAGCGCGAACTCAGGGAGAGGACGGCCAAAGGCGAGCGGGGCACCCTGCCGGCGCTGGACGAGCTGACCGGCAAGACCCGCATCATCGCCTACGTGAAGCAGCCGCAGCGGGAGATCCCCCTCTCCCAGGTGGCGGGCACCTACACCGCCGCCCGCGCCAATTCCTTCGCGGCCAACTTCATGCCCCTGCACGGGGAGAACAGCGAGTTCGCCGGCAAGTGGATCAGCCTGTGCGCAATCCACATGGGAGAGGGGCTGCGCGACCCGGTGCAGGTGTACGCCTACCTGTGGCAGTACTACGTCATCGAGGGTAACAAGCGCGTCAGCATCCTCAAGCACTTCGGGTCCCCGACGGTCCGGGCGGACATCATCCGCGTGGTGCCCCAGCTGGACGAGAACGACCCGGACACCGCGGTGTATTACGCATACCTCCGCTATGACAAGGCGGGCCGGTTCAAGAACATCAAGCTGGCCAGCGAGGCGAAGTACGAGCAGCTGGCGGGGCTGGAAGCGGGCTGGGCCGAGGCGGCGCAGGGCGCGGATGAGCCCAACTACAACGCCATGTACCTGCAGTTTGACTCCGCTTACTCCCGGGTAAAAGGGCCCCTCCCCCTGGGGGACGCCTTCCTGGAATACCTGAAAGTCTACGGCCTGCCGGCAGACACCCCCCTGTCCAGGATGGAAGAGCAGATCACGGCGCTGCTGCCCCAGATGGAGCTGGCCAGCCGCCCGCCGCAGGAACCCACCCTGGTGCTCGCCCCCGGTGAAAAGCCGGCCCTCACCCTCATCTCCCGGCTGTTTGGGCAAAAGCGCGGCGCTGGCGTGGTGTTCGCCTACCCCGCGGGGCGCGCGGAGGACAACTGGCTGGGCGCACACGAGCGCGGGCGGCAGGAGATGCAGGAAGAACTGGGCGACCGGGTCACCAGCAGCTTCATCGACGGCCTCTCGCCCCACAACGTGTACGAAAAGCTGGCCGAGCAGGCGAAGGACGCCAGCCTGCTGCTCATCACCGGTTCTGAGCTTGCCCTGCCCTCCCTGCGATTCTCCCTGGAGCACCCGGACTGCCTGACCCTGGTGTATTCCCGCATCCGGGAGGACTACCGGCTGAGCACCTACTACGGGCGCTATTACGAGGCGATGTTCCTGTGCGGGATGGCGGCTGCGATGGCGACAGGGAGCATGAAAATCGCCTACGTGACGCCCCGGCTGGACTACAGCCGCCACACCGCGGACATCAACGCCTTCGGCCTGGGAGCCCGGGCGGTGCGGCAGGAGGCCGAGGTGATGCTGGTGTGGAAGGGCGTGCTGCCGCTCCAGCCCGCCACCTGCGCCAACGGCCTGGCGGCCGCCGCGGAGCTGGGCTGCGACGTAGCGCTCACGCCGCGCTATCCCGGCCTGTACGGCATCGGGCTGCCGGAGAACGTGTTCTCCTTTGTGAGCCGGCTGGACGCCCGGGGCACGCCGAAGGAGTACCTCGCCGCGCCGCAGTGGGACTGGGGGCGCTACTACACGGAGATCGTCGGCAGCTACCTTAACGGGTCCCTGGACATCCTGCGCGTCATCGACCGGGGCGACCCGACGGTCACCGGGCTGTGGTGGGGGCTTGGCGCCGGCGTGCTGCGCTTCCTGACGTCCGGCAGCATAGGCACCAACGCCTCCCAGCTGCTGCACTTCATGCGCGCCAGCATCGCCAGGGACAGCTTCAACCCCTTCTACGGCCCCATCCGGGACACCCAGGGAGACCTGCGCGCGGGGGACGGAGAGGGCCTGAAGCCCTACGACATCCTCAACATGGAATGGCTGTGCGACTTCATCCGGGTCGTCGGGTAGGCCGCGCAGCGGGTATACTGTAAAAGGATAAATAGAAAGCGAGAAAATGATGAACGCGAAGAAACGGAACAAGACGGTCTTCTGGCTCCTTCTCCTGGCTGTCATCCTGGCGCTGGGCCTGGGCGGCCTGTACCGCGTCGGGCAGGGGGAACAGGCGCTGGTGCTGACCTTCGGCGAGGTGACCGACACCAACGGCCCCGGGCTCTACTGGCGCATGCCGGGGGTGCAGAGCGTGGTCTCCCGCAGCGTGACCACCATCCACAACGTTGAATACGGCTACCGCACCACCATCGGGGGCACCAGCCGCTCCTCGGCGGAATACCTTGACGTGGCGGACGAATCCGTGATGCTGACCAACGACAACAGCATCGTGCAGCTGGAGGCCATCTACCAGTATACCATCCGGGACGTGCGGGAATACCTCTTTGACGTGGAGGACCCGATCGGGACCATGCACCTGGCGTTTGAGGCCATCCTGCGGCGCAACATCCAGAGCCGTTCGCTGGACGAAGCGCTCCTGAACAAGGACGCCATCGAGCAGGAAGTGCTGCCCGATTTCCAGGCGCTGATCGACTCCTACCAGATGGGCGTCAAGGTGCACAGCGTGCACATCCAGAACATCACCGTGCCCGAGGCTGTCCGCTCCTTTTACGAGGACGTGAACAACGCCAAGAACGAAATGACGAGGCGCCTGGACGAGGCGCAGCAGTACGAGTTCCAGGTCCTCCCGCTGTCGCGGAGCAAGGCCTACGAACTGACCCAGGGCGCCATCGCCTATGAGGCGGAGGTCACGGCCAAAGCCGAAGCCGACACGGCGGTCTTCAAGGCCGTTCTGGAGGAGTACAACATGGAACCTGGCTCCGCCCGAAGCCGCATGCTCATTGAGACGATGGAAGAGATCCTGGGCGGGGCCGGGCGTATCGTGGTGGTGGACGAAGGCGGCGGCGTGCTGCAGCACCTGGACCTGGGGGAAGACACCCTGAGCGCCCCCGCTCCTGAAGGGGGGAACTGATATGGATTACAACAACCAGAACTGGAACAAGCCTACCACGAACGCGCAGGTAAACAAGGCGGCGGAAGCGCTGAAGGGCTTCGCGAAAAAGAACACGAAGCTGCTGGTCATCCTGGCCATCGCGCTCATCGCGGCGCTGGTCCTGCTCAATGAGTCCTTCTTCATCGTCGGCGAGGCTGAGCAGGCCGTGGTCAGCCGTTTCGGCGTCATCAAAACCATTGTGATCAACAAGGACAACACCTTCCATGAGCGCTTCGCGGAGCTGCTGAAGGACGAGATCACCAGTTCAGGCACCGTCGCCATCAGGCGCGGCAGCGGTCTGCACTTCAAGGTGCCTTTCGTGGACAAGGTGGACAAGTTCTCCTCCCTCCTGTTCAGCTACACCTCCAGTTCCGAGACTGTGAACACGAGCGAAAAGAAGCAGTACAACATCACCACCTACGCCCAGTGGCGCATCGCGGACCCGGCGCTGTTCAGCCTGAAGCTGAGCTCGTCGATGAACGCGGAAAACCAGCTGGACAACCTCATCCACCCCGTCATCGTGCAGGCCATCAACCGCCTGCTGGCCGAGGATTTCATCTCCAACAAGGATGCGCTGAACGCCGCGCTGAAGACCGGGCTGGACAACATCAACCAGGACATGGTCATCCGCGGCATCGAGGTCATGGACATCCAGGTGCACCGTACCATCCTGCCCCAGGCCAACGTGGAGACCACCTATGACCGCATGAAGGCTGACCGCGCCAAGG
>CAZJCB010000142.1:3340-6040 GCA_964544245.1 uncultured Christensenella sp. | reverse complement strand
CTACAACGTTGAAATGTACTCCGACCCGTCCGATTACCCCCAGGGCAACAGGGACAAGGACTACTGCAGCGAGATCTGGATCCCAGTCGTTAGGAAATAGGAGGATGCCCGGACATAACCACCTCCGGACAGCCTGAAGAGGGGCCCCGCGTGTCATACCGCGGGGTCCCTGCATGTCTTGAAAGGGTTTCACCTTATCCGGGCAGGACGCTGACCTCCCCGGCGATCAGGCGGAGGAGGCCTTCCCCTGTTTGGACGAGCAGGGCGCCGTCGTCGTCAACGCCGCTTGCCAGGCCCGTCTTCCGCACCCCGCCAAGGTCAAAGCTGACCCGCTGGCCGATGGTGCGGCACAGCGCGCGGTAACTGTCCATGTGGCCGGGGACGAGCGGCAGGCTTTCCATGATCCGGTTGATGATGAAGGCCGCGAGCCTCTCCCTGTCATAGGGCCGGCCGCTTTGGCCGATGGTCCCGGCGCCGGACACGTCCGGCGCGGGCCCGGTGTTGACGCCGATGCCGACGACCGATTTTGACAGCGCCCCGTCCAAAACGACGCCTTCCGTCAGGATGCCGCAGACCTTCCGGTCCCCGTACAGCAGGTCGTTGACCCACTTGATGTGAAGTTCATGCCCGCTGACTTCCCGGACCGCGTACGCCACGGCGACTGCCGCCAGCGTCGTCAGGTGGCCGGGCAGGGCCTCCCCCTGGTCCACGACCAGGCTCATGTAAAGCCCGCCGGCCGGCGAAAGGAAGGTCCGCCCAATCCGCCCGCGCCCCCTGGTCTGCAAGTCTGCAAACACAGCCGTCCCTTGCGCCGCCCCCTGCCTTGCCAGGGCCTTCGCGTGTTCGTTCGTGGAAGGGATGCTGTCAAAGCAAACCACCGGCATCGGGCGCTTCAGGTGCAGCAGGATCTTCTGCCCGTTCAAGCTCTTCCCCTCCTCAGCATCCCTGTTCCCCTTCGGGCGCGTCTTCCATCCACGCGGCGGACAGGACCGGGATGCCCAGGTGGATCGCCAGCACGATGCCGATCCGGCGCCTGAGGACCCGGATGCCCTTGTCATGAAGCCGCCCGGCGAGGTCGTCCGCGGCCTCTTCGTCCCCGCAGTGCTGGACGATGGCTTCCCCAGGCTTCCCTGTCAAACCCTGCACCATCAGGCGCTGCTGGTCCTGCTTTCCCCGCGCCAGGGAATGGCTGACCACGCTGCCGTCCTGCAGGGTGAGCAGCGGCCGCAGGTTCAGCAGGGTCGACACGGAGGAACGCACGTAGCCCAGCCGCCCGCTGCGGCGCAGGGGCTCCATGTCCTGGATGGTGAACAGGGTGCGCGTCCTCTTGCGCAGGGTTTTCAGCCCCTCAAAGCATCCCTCCAGCGTTACCCCGGCGTCCAGCATCTTCCTGGCCGCCCTGAGCAGCAGGTACATGGCCCCGGCCGTCGTGCGCGAGTCGACCACCTGGATTTGGCCGCCCGTCTCCTCCGCCGCCTTCAGGGCGTTGGCGTAGGTGCCGCTCAGGCGGGAGGAAATGGTCAGGCACAGGGCCTGGTGCCCCTGTTCCTTCAGCCGGCTGAACAGGTCCAGGAAAGCTGCCGAGGGGGCCTGCGCGGTGCTGCAGCCCTCCAGGCTGCCCCCCGGCTGGGGATGCCAGTCCTCGACAAACCCTTCCGGCATGGTTTCCCTGCCGTCCCTGATAACGTGCATCGGGACCACCAGGGCCCTGAGCTCGTTGGCCTCCTGCCGGCTCAGGCAGGCTGTCGAGTCTGTGACCAGATAGATCACGCCCAGGCACCTCCCAGCTTCCGGAAGCGGTCGTAGCGCTCCTGGCGGACGCGCTCCCCGTCCATGCCCCGGTACGTTTCCAGGGCCGTGGCAAAAGCGTCCCTGACCGCCTCAAACGCCAGCGTGAACCCTTCCCCCTCGGGCAGGATCCCCTCGATCACGCCGAAGCCGAGCATGTCCTGCGCGCTCAGCTTCAGCGCCTCGCTGGCTTCGGCCACCTTGCCCGCGTCCTTGTAGATGATGCTGGCGGCCCCTTCGGGCGACAGCACGGAATACACCGCGTTTTCCAGCATCCAGACCTTGCTGGCCGCCGCCAGCGCCAGGGCGCCCCCGCTGCCGCCCTCGCCGATGATGACCGACAGCACGGGCACCTTCAGGCCCATCATCTCCCACAGGTTTTCGGCGATCGCCTGGCTTTGGCCGCGTTCCTCCGCGCTGATGCCGCAGGCGGCGCCCGCTGTGTCGATCAGGCAGAGCACGGGGCGGCGGAACTTTTCCGCCTGGCGCAGGTGCCACAGGCTCTTCCGGTAACCCTCCGGCTGCGCGGAGCCGAAATTCCGCCTCAGGCGGTCCGGCGTGTCCACGCCCTTCTCCAGCGCCAGCACGGTCACGCACTGCCCGGCGAACCAGCCCAGCCCGGCCACCATGGCCGGGTCGTCCGAAAACCTGCGGTCCCCATGCAGTTCGATAAAGTCGGTGAACAAATACCGGATATACCGCATGGCGCCCGGCCTCAGGCTGCTGCGCGCGGCGAGGACCCTCCTGTAGGCGCTCATCCCTGCCTCCCCCCGTGCATCCTCAGCAGCAGTCCCAGGAGGCTGCGCTGCTCCGGGCGTTTGCACAGCTTCCCCACAAAGCCCTTTTCCAGCTGGAATTCCGCCCGCTGGAACCCCTCGGGCAGTTTCTGGCGGGTCGTCTGCTCGATCACCC
>CAZJCB010000142.1:0-3240 GCA_964544245.1 uncultured Christensenella sp. | reverse complement strand
TCCGCCCGCTGGAACCCCTCGGGCAGTTTCTGGCGGGTCGTCTGCTCGATCACCCGGGGGCCCGCGAACCCGATCAGGGCGCCTGGCTCCGCCAGGATGATGTCTGCCTGCATCGCGAAACTGGCCGCGACACCCCCGGTGGTCGCGTCACACAGCACCGCGACGTACAGCAGTCCGGCGTCGGAGTGCCTGCGGACGGCGCCGGACACCTTCGCCATCTGCATCAGGCTCAGGATGCCTTCCTGCACGCGCGCCCCGCCGGAGACCGTGAAGCCCACGACCGGCAGCCTGTCCCTGAGCGCCCGCTCGAACAGGCGGGTCAGCTTCTCCCCCACCGCGGCGCCCATCGACCCCATCATGAAGCCCGGCTCCATCGCGAAAAAGGCGCAGGGCACGCCCTCAATGCTGCCTTTCCCGGTGAGGACCGCCTCCTTTTCCCCGCTGGCGGCCTTCGCCTGCTCCAGCTTCTGCGCGTAGGCGGGAAACCCCAGCGGGTCCTGCGACTCGATCCGGGCGTCCGTTTCCAGGAAGCTGCCCTCGTCCAGGACCATGCCCGCGCGCTGGCGCGCCCCCACCTTATGGCTGTACCCGCACCGCGGACAGGTATAATATTCCGCGCGCAGCAGGGCGGTTTCCAGCCTGTGCCTGCATCCGGGGCATTCGGTTTCGGGCGCGGCGGCCTTTGCCGCGTCGCCCTCCAGCTTCAGGTTCGGGTTTTTAAACAGGGACTTCTGCAGCATGCTGTTTCCCCCGTTTCGCAAGGTAGTCCGTGGTGTAGCTGCCGTCCTCAAACGCGGGTTCCATAATCAGTTCCGCCTGGAACAGCGCCGTGTGGTCGACGCCCTCGATGACCGTTTCGCACAGCGCCGCCTGCATCTTGCGGATGGCCTCCCAGCGCGTGGGGGCGTGGACGATCAGTTTGGCGATCAGGCTGTCATAGTGCAGCGGCAGCCTGTAGCCCTGGTAGAGCGCGGTGTCAAAGCGGACGGACGGCCCGCCGGGGATGTGGAGGATCTGCACGGTGCCGCCGGAGGGCGCGAAGTCCTTCGCGGGGTCCTCCGCATTGATGCGGCACTGGATCGCGTGCCCGGCGGTCTGGATGTCCTTTTGCTGGAACGGCAGGGGCACGCCCGCCGCCACGCGGATCTGCCACTTGACCAGGTCGACGCCGGAAACCAGTTCCGTCACCGGGTGCTCCACCTGAAGGCGCGTGTTCATCTCCATGAAGTAGTAGTTCCCGGCCTTGTCCAGCAGGAACTCCAGCGTGCCCACGCCCTCGTAACCAAGCGTCCGCACCGCCTGGCGCGCGCTTTTCATCAGCCTGGCGCGCTGCGGAGCGCCCAGCGTCACGCAGGGGCTTTCTTCCAGGATCTTCTGGTGCTTGCGCTGCATGGAGCAGTCGCGCTCCCCGAAGCAGACGATGTGCCCCTTGCCGTCGCAGAGCACCTGCACCTCCACGTGCTTGACCTCAAAGAGCAGTTTTTCAATATACAGCACGGGGTCTGAAAAGCAGCTCTTGGCCTCCTGCGCGGCCGCGCTGAATGCGCGGGGCAGGTCTTCCATGTTCCGGACCAGCCGGATGCCCCGGCCGCCGCCTCCGCTGCGGGCCTTGATCAGCAGCGGGAAGCCGATCTCTTCCGCCGCCTTCTTAGCCTCGGCTAGGTCCCTGATGCCCTCTTTCCCGGGGATGACGGGCACGCCCGCGGCGGCGACCGTCAGTTTCGCCTCGTCCTTGTTGCCCATTTTCCGGATGACGTCCCCCGACGGGCCGATGAACTTCAGCCCGTTCTCCCGGCACAGGTCGGCGAAATCCGCGTTTTCGGAGAGGAAGCCGTAGCCCGGGTGCACGGCGCGGCAGCCGGTCGTCAGGGCGGCCGACAGCAGGGACACCTGGTTCAAATAGCTCAGGGCGGAAGGCGCGGGGCCGATGCAGATGCTCTCGTCGGCCAGGGAAACGTGCAGCGCCTCCCTGTCCGCCTCGGAGTACACCGCCACGGTCTGCACGCCCATCTCCTTGCACGCCCGGATGACGCGCACGGCGATCTCCCCGCGGTTGGCGATCAGGATCTTGCTGAACATACGCTAGCGCTCAACCTTGTTGAGCATGAGCAGGAAGACGCCCTCAGCGCAGAGCTCGCCCCCGACGCGCGCCTCACCCGCGACCTTGATCAGCTGGCCCGAAGCCCGCAGGAGCCTGCAGCGGGTCTCGATCCGGTCGCCAGGGCGCGCCATCCGCCGGAAGCGCACCTTTTCCATCCCGGTAAACAGCGGCAGGCTGCCCTCCAGCAGGGTTTCCCTGACCAGGATGCCGGCCGACTGCGCGATGATCTCGCACAGCATAACGCCGGGCACCACCGGGAAACCCGGGAAATGGCCCTGCAGGAAGTGCTCCTCCCCGCGCACCAGATACGACCCGCGCGCCTCGCCCGGGGCGCTCAGTTCCGCCCCGTCCAGCAGGAGCATCGGGGCCCGGTGGGGCAGGAAAGCCTGGAGTTCCTCTTTATTCATCCTCACCCTCAGCAAAGCTTGATGAGCGTCTGGCCGAACTCCACGACGCTGCCGTTGCCCACGCAGATGTCGGCCACCTGCCCGTCCTGGGGCGCCGTGACCTCCGTGACCTGCTTCATGACCTCGATCAGGCACAGCACGTCGCCCTTTCTGACCCTGTCGCCCGCCTGCACGAAAGGTTTCCCGCCGGGCTCCGGCGCCTCGTAGAAAATGCCGACGACCGGCGATTTGACCTCGACGATGCGGTTGAAATCCGGCCCGCCGTCCTCCCCCCGCGTTCCCGGCGCGGGGCCCTGATGCGGCTGCTGGGCAGGCGAAGCGCCTGAATTCTCCCTGGCCGCGCCCCGCCGCAGGCGGAAGCGCGCACCCTCTTCCTCTATCTCCAGCAGGGTGAGCGAACTCGCCTCAAACAGGCGGATGATCTCCTTGAGCTGTTCCAGGTTCATGTTCCCCTCCTGACCGCCAGCACGCCGTTGTGCCCGCCGAAGCCCAGGGAAATGGACAGGCCCAGTTCCCTCCGCTCGGCCCGGGCGACTTTCGGCACGTAATCCAGGTCGCATTCCGGGTCGGGGCATTCCAGCGGGATGGTGGGCGGAAGCACCCCTTCGCTGAGCGCCAGCAGGGTGGCGATCAGCTCCGCCGCGCCGGCTGCACCCAGCATGTGCCCCGTGGCGCCTTTGATGGAGGAAACGGCGGCTTTCCCCGCGGCGTCCGCTCCCAGCGCGCGCTTGA
>CAZJCB010000141.1:5036-6060 GCA_964544245.1 uncultured Christensenella sp. | reverse complement strand
AGGTCTACCGCGGCATGATCCCCACGGTCGAGGCCGCCGTCTCCGGCGACTTCGCCAGGCTGATGGCCTGGGCGGACAAGGCCCGCAGGCTCAAGATCCGCACCAACGCGGACACGCCGCGCGACACCAGACAGGCGGTTTCCTACGGCGCGGAGGGCATCGGCCTGTGCCGCACCGAGCACATGTTCTTTGAAGCCAGCCGCATCGCGCTGGTGCGCGAAATGATCCTCTCCGACAGCGAAGAGCAGCGCAGGGCCGCGCTGGACAAGATCCTGCCGCTGCAACAGAAGGACTTCGAGGAGATGTTCATCGCCCTGGAAGGCCGCCCGATGACCGTGCGCTACCTGGACCCGCCGCTGCATGAGTTCCTGCCGGGCAAAAACATGACGGAGGAGATCGCCGCGCTGGCCAAACAGCTGAAGACCACCTCCGAGAAGATCATCGAGAAGATCGAGTCGCTGCACGAGTTCAACCCGATGATGGGCCACCGCGGCTGCCGCCTGTCGGTCACCTATCCCGAGATCGCCGAGATGCAGACCCGCGCCGTGCTGCAGGCCGCGCTGAAGGTGAAGCGCGAGACCGGCATGCACTTCGTGCCCGAGATCATGATCCCCCTCATCGGCACCAGGAAAGAACTGGCCTTCGTCAAGGCCATCGTCATGGATACGGCCGAGAAGATCTTCAAGGAGCAGAACGACAGGATCACCTTCATGGTCGGCACCATGATCGAGATCCCCCGCGCCTGCGTAACGGCCGACGAGATCGCCCAGGAGGCGGAGTTCTTCTCCTTTGGCACCAACGACCTGACCCAGATGGGCTTCGGCTTTAGCCGCGACGACGCGACGAAGTTCCTCAACTCCTACTACGAGACAAAGATCCTGGAATCCGACCCCTTCGCCCGCCTGGACCAGGAGGGCATCGGCAAACTGGTCCAGACCGCCATCACCCTGGGCCGCCAAGGCCGTCCCGGCATCAAGCTGGGCATCTGCGGCGAGCATGGCGGCGACCCCTCCTCCATCGAGTT
>CAZJCB010000141.1:0-5026 GCA_964544245.1 uncultured Christensenella sp. | reverse complement strand
TTCCACAAGGCGGGGCTGGATTACGTGAGCTGCTCCCCCTACCGCGTGCCCATCGCGCGCCTGGCGGCCGCCCACGCCGCCATCCACGAGAAGATGGCCGGGAAAGCCTGAACGGCATAACCCCAAAGAAGAACGGGATCCTCTGCGGAGGGTCCCGTTTCTCTAGTGAAAATGCGAATCCTGGGGGACTCCTTTATTTTTACAAGACATTGTGTATATCGGTTATTGTTAACATTACTTTATTCGATTGAAATAATCTGACTTCTGTAAATAAATATTAATTCTCTTGACAGTCTCTCTGCAAACTGAGATACTCCTGGTGGAAACGGAGGGGTATGTTCCATGATCATCAGAGAAAACTATTTGAAACGGATCAGGCCTTTTTATGACTCGGAACTGGTCAAGGTACTTACTGGTATACGGCGCTGCGGGAAATCCACCCTGCTGCGGCAAATCATTCAGGAATTGAAGGCAAAAGGCCTTCCGGACGCCCGGATCCTGATGATCAATTTCGAGGATTATCAGTACCGTCCTCTTTTTTCCCCGGAAGCGCTCCATCAATACGTCAAAGCACGCCTGCATCCGGATCTGAAAACCTATCTCTTTTTTGATGAAATCCAGAATGTCGCGGAATTCGAACTGGTCATCAATTCATTTCGTGCTGCCCAAAATGTCAGTATATTCATCACAGGTTCAAATTCCACGCTGCTGTCCGGCGAACTGTCGACACACCTGGGCGGACGGACCGTTTCCTTTCCTGTCATGCCTTTCAGTTTCTCTGAATTCTGCGCTTTTTCCAATTCTGTTCTGGATAATAAAACGCACGACAGGGGGGCAATGTTTCAGGAATATGTCAGATGGGGCGGTTTTCCCTTGGTATGCGCGGAAGAATTGCCTGAGAACAAGGCATTGATCCTGTCATCATTGTATGACTCCATTGTGCTCAAGGACATCATCCTGCGGCATCAAGTGGCGTCCCCGGTCATGCTTGACCGTTTGCTGTCCTATGTGCTGGGCAGTTCCTCCTTGACTTTGTCCGGGAACAGGATTTCAGGCACCTTGAAAACCGCAGGCTTCCCCATCTCTTCCCCTATGGTCTACGACTACCTTCGCTACATGGAAGAAGCCTGTATCATCAACAGGGCGCAGCGCTACGACATACAAGGCAAAAAGGCATTGTCGTTTGAAGAGAAAGCTTATACCATTGACTTTGGGCTTTTCCAGATGAAGAAAAACATTGGGAAAGACCAGTGGAGCATGGTCGTTGAAACCGCGGTTTACAATGAGCTGATCGCCCGCGGTTACAGTGTCTATGTCGGAAAAACAAACAAGGGCGAAGTGGACTTTATCGCGCGGAAGGATCAGCAGCAAATATACATCCAGGCTGCCTATGTCATGAACACGGAGCAGACTGCAGGCAGAGAGTTTGGTTCATTGGCACACATCAAAGACCAGTACCCAAAGTATGTCGTCTCGCTGGATCCCCTCAGGTCAGACCAGGAAGGGATCAGACACCTGAACCTGCTTGATTTTCTTCAGGATGAGACATTGATACGCTAAAAAGACGGGCTGTGAAGGATTATTTGGAAAACAAGCCTTGTCTTGCTCCCCGCCCTATTCCAGTTTGAAAGCAACCTCGATTTCCCCCACCTGCGCGTCGTCGATCTGCACCACGGGGCCGATCTCCCTGGCGGCGATGACCGCCCTGGCGCTGAACTCCAGCACTTCCAGCCGGTCAAAGGCGTTGAGCAGGTCCTTCCCGGTGACCACGACGCACTCGTTCTGGATGATGACCACGGGGGTCCTGGCGGAGAAGGCCGCCGCGGTGCCGCGGACGTCGGCGGTGGAACTCAGGAAGGGCAGCTTTTTCACGTTCCGGAGGCTGATGTAGCTCTCCGGGATGAGCCGCGAGTCAAAGGGCGTATCGGTGACCGCGAAGGCCATGATGGAAGGCGCGTGGGCGATAAGGACGCTGCCGATGTCCGGGTGCGCGTCGTAAACCGCCTGGTGCAGCTTCACGGAGCGGCTGGGCGTCATCCCCGCCTGGCACATGCCGCCGCGGATAAGGACCAGGTCTTCCGGCTGGAGGTACTTGCGGTCCCTGTTGTAGGGGGTGATGAGGAACTCGTCCCCTTCCAGCCGCTGGGAATAGGTGCCCTGGGTGGAGGTGAACAGCCGCTGGTCATAGGAGCGGTGGATGAAGCGGCACATGTCCCGCCGGGCGGCGCGCTCCGCGCTGGAGGCCACCCGGGGGATGAACTCGTCCATCGCGGTGTCCCGGGGCCGGGCGTAGGCCGCCAGCTGCTCAGCGGTCAGCGGGCGGGGCTTGCCCAGTTTCAGCGCGTCAATCTCAAGCCGACCGCTGAAGTCCAGCGTCTCAAAGGCCATGAAGGCGGAAAACAGGTCAGACGCGCCGATGACGCAGCCGTGGTTCTCCATCAGGACGGTGTTATAACCTTCCTCAAACCGCCTGGCGATGTTCCGCCCCAGCAGCTCGCTGCCGGGGACGGCGTACTCCGCCACACCCACGTCGCCGCAGATCTTCATCACGTCCGGCACCAGGCGGATGTCGGGCACCCGGCGCACGAGGGAGAAGGCGATCAGGGTGGGCGGATGCGCGTGCAGCACGGCGCGCAGGTCCGGCCTAATCGCGTAGATCTGCAGGTGCAGGGGCAGCTCCACCGACGGCCTGTGCATGCCGGTCTGCGTGCCGTCCGGCTCGATCCGGATCATGTCAGACCGGGTCAGGGAGCCCTTGTCGATGCCCGAAGGCGTGATCCAGACGTCGCCGTTGTCGTCCCGGATGGACAGGTTGCCGCCCGAGGTCGTGGTCATGCCGTACTGGTAGATCCGCTGCATGATCATCACCAGCTGGTCGGCGGGGTGCATGAGGTCAAAGCGCATGGACGTTTCCTCCGCGAAAGATTTGGTGTTCCTTCCCATCGCCCCGGATTTTGGGGGCAAACCCATCATACGCCAAAACGGCTTGGATTTCACGCCGATACGGCACTTCCTGCCGTCCGGCGGCACCCGGCACTTCCGGCAGGCGCCCGCCCGTGCTATAATCCGGCGCAGCAAAGGGCATTGGAGAGCATGAAGATGGCAGACCGAAAAGAGGAAATCATCCGCCTGCAGGGCGAGATCATCCGCGAGATGACAAAGAAAAACCTCCTGCGCGTCGGCAGCGACCTGTGGGGCAGGCCGGAGGACACGGACGACACGCTGACGCCGCCGCCGGGCTACCCGGAGGTGCCGGACGTCTTCACCCCCCGGAGCGGAAGGGCCCCGGCAGCTGAAACGAAGCCGGAAGAGAAAAAAAAGGAGGAGGCCCCGCCTCCTGAGGACATCGAAGCGCTGAAGGCCGAGCTGAACAGCTACATCAGCCTGGAGGTGGTGAAGGCGGAGGCGGAGAGCCTGATCAACCTGGTCAAGGTGAACAAACTGCGGGCGCAGCACGGGCTGCCCACCGAGGACCTGTCGCTGCACATGGTGTTTTCCGGCAACCCGGGCACCGGCAAGACGATGATCGCGCGGCTGATGAGCCGCGTCTACCACAGCCTGGGCATCCTGTCCAAGGGCCACCTGGTCGAGGTGGACCGCTCCGGCCTGGTGGCGGGCTACGTGGGGCAGACGGCGATCAAGACAAAGGAGGCGGTGGACAAGGCGCTGGGCGGCGTGCTGTTCATCGATGAGGCGTACGCGCTGACCACCCGGGGCCCGCAGGATTACGGGCAGGAGGCGGTGGAGACGCTGCTGAAGAACATGGAAGACCACCGGGACGACCTGGTGGTGATCGTCGCCGGCTATGTGGACCTGATGAATGATTTCGTTCACAGCAACCCCGGGCTGGAAAGCCGCTTCAACCGCTTCTTATACTTCCCGGACTATACGGTGGAGGAGATGCTGGCCATCTTCCGGATGCGCTGCGAGAAAGCCGGGTACCGCCTGGCAGAGGACGCGGAGGCGCCGCTGCGGGAGATCCTGAAGGAAGAGGGGGAGGACAACATCGGCTTCGGCAACGCGCGCGGGGTGCGCAACCTGTTTGAGCAGGCCGTTTCCCGCCAGGCCAACCGGCTGGCCAGGCAGGACACGGTCACCCGGGACGAGCTGATGCTGCTGCAGAAGGAAGACCTGGCGCCAAAGGAAACGGAGGAGACGGAAGGCGGGAAAGCGGAGGCCGCCCCGCAACAGGGCTGAACGCGCGGGAAGTTTTTGCATTTATATTGCACTTTCATTCAATCCGGTGTATTATTATTTGCAGTTGCATGGTTGCAGGCTGTACTATATCACCATTATAAACAGGAGGAATGCATGATGAAAAAGTGGATCGCACTGGCACTGAGCATGATGATGCTGCTGCCCCTGGTTGCTCTTGGAGAGCAGTTCGCGGGCGAAATCACCATCGGCATCTACGAGCCCGCCTCGGGCCCCAACGGCGCGGGCGGCAAGCAGGAGACCCTGGGCGTGTATTACGCGAACTTCGTCGCGCCCACCGTCGAACTGTCTGACGGCGTGTACAAGATCAGGCTTGTCGAGGTGGACAACCAGTCCTCCAACGACAAAGCCCCCAGCGCCGCGCAGACCCTGGTGAGCGAGGGCGCCTCCATTGTTCTGGGCTCCTACGGTTCCGGCGTCTCCATCGCCGCCGCTGACATCTTTGACGCCGCGGGCGTCGTCGCCATCGGCCTGTCCTGCACCAACCCGCAGGTCACCCTGGGCAACCCGCTGTACTACCGCATCTGCTACCTGGATCCCTTCCAGGGCACAGTACTGGCCAACTTCGCCAAGGATGAGTTCAACGCCGCCAAGGCTTACACCCTGGCGCAGCTGGGCAACGACTATGACGTCGGCCTGGCCTACTACTTCACCGAGGCCTTCAAGGGCCTGGGCGGCGAAGTGACCGGCGAAACTTTCCCGCTGGGCACCAGCGACTTCACGGCTTACCTGACCAGCGCCGTCAACGCGGGCGCGGAAGTCATCTTCTCCCCCACCTCCACGGAATTCGCCTCCCAGATCATCACCCAGG
>CAZJCB010000140.1:0-6063 GCA_964544245.1 uncultured Christensenella sp. | reverse complement strand
ATGATATCCTCCTGATTATTATGGCACATCTGATCCTGTTCATTTTCGACAGCAGCGCCTGTCAGGATCGTCAGCATCCGTAAGGGCTTTGAGTTTCTGGTCAATGGCAGGGAGATGGGTGGGGGACAATGAAGTTGGATCGTTCGCAGAAAGAAAAAATAAGTGAGCGTGAATATTTCTCGTAAAACGGGAGCCCTGTAATGTACATGCATCATCTGAACTTTTTGAACGACTGCAGATGAAGATGACAATGCGGAGAGCGGAACGATCGCCATCATGGCTCAAGTTTCCAGGCTGATTCGGGATTTTCGCAGATCATAAAGCGTATCGGCGATGCTTTCGTGCCGGACCTCCCGCACCTGAAAGTGCAGGATCCTAAAGGTGAATTGCATCATCAGGCTGATGCTCAGGACTGCGATGACAGTGCCCAGGCCCACCTTTGCGCCCAGGATCCAGCCAATGAACAGAACAGTGCCCTCAAGAAGCCCACGGACAGCGCCGATGGGGACATTGGGCATCCTTTTGCCAAGCGCAACCATGAGGGAATCCCGGGGCCCGCTCCCCAGACCCGCACTGATGTACAGATAGGTTGCAAAAGAGAGGATGAACTGGCCGGCAAGCAATACTCCAACGCCGGCAAAGAAATTTTGGGCTTTGGGCATGATGTGCAGATAATTGAGAAAGTCCACGACCTTTCCAATTAAAATGATATTGATCAAGGTGCCGAAGCCGATCTTCTCCTTGAGCAGAACATCAACAGCCAGTATCATGAGGCCAGAAAGAAATACGATATTGCCAAAGGATATGCCTGTCACGCCAGCAAATCCTGAATGGAATGCCTCCCAGGGAGCAAGGCCGATGTTTGCCTGGATAGAGAGATAGACTCCCAAGCCATATAAAAACATCGCGGGAAGGATCCGGAGCAATTTCCTTGTCAGTCTCAAGATTTCGCTCCTTCCTCCATTTACGCGCTATCCTATACTCTATCCCGGATCTTTTCAAGATTCACTCCGCCGTTTCCGTCAAAGCAGGGCTTCTGACGGATTGGGACGGGGTACCCGCAAATACGCTCCGCTGAGCCCGGGAGTCCCCGCCAGGGCTTCCGGTTTTTCGCAGCGCACCTTTGGCACACAAAAAAGCGGCCGGATGACCGCTTTGAGGCTGGCTGAGCCCGCCTTACAGCATCGCCAGGATGTTCGCCTTTGGCACGGCGCCGACAGTCTTGTTGGCGACCTCGCCGTTCTTGAAGACGTACAGCGACGGGATGCTCATGATGCGGTACTTGCGCGCCAGTTCCTGCTGCTCGTCCACATTGACCTTGCCGACCTTGATTTCAGGATGCTCCCTGGAGATCTCCTCGACCACCGGGCTGACCATGCGGCAGGGACCGCACCAGGACGCCCAGAAATCAATCAGCACGGGCTTGTCGGACTTCAGGACCTCCTGCTCAAAGTTCTCATTCGTAATCGTGATCACTGACATGCTTTCATTTCCACCTTTCATGCTTGAGGCCTCGCGGCACAATATGACTATACCCCGGGCTTCCGCGGGATAAACACCGTGTCCATTCAAGGTTCCCTATACGCCCTGCGCCAGGCGCTTCCGCAGGCGGGTGGAGAAATATTCGATGACCAGCATCAGCAGGATCATCCCGGTGAGGAAGGCTCCCGCCATGCCCCAGCGGCGGGTGGAGATGGTCTGGATGAGCACGGCGCCGATGCCGCCCGCGCCCACGATGCCCAGGGTGGAGGCGTCCTTGATGTTGATGTCAAAGCGGTAAATGATGGTGGAGAGCATATTGGCGGTCAGCTGGGGCAGGATGCCGTAGCGGATCTTCTGGAAGGGGGTGCAGCCCATGGCGTTGAGGGACTCCAGGATGCGGGTATCCACGTCTTCGATCGCGGTGACGTACATCTTGGAGATCATCCCGATGGACACGATGCTCTGCGTGACCACGCCGCACAGCGGCCCGGGGCCGGTGACGCGGATCCAGATGAGCGCCCAGACGAGGCTCGGGATGGTGCGCACCATCATGACAAAGGAACGCACCAGGAAGGCCACGGGTTTCGGCACGATCTTGGTCGAGGACAGGAAGGCGAAGGGCACCGCCAGCAGGCCCCCGAACAGGGTGCCCAGCAGGGCGATGGCGACCGTTTCAAACAGGAGGTAGGTCACGCCGAAGGGGCCAAAATCAAACAGCAGGGTGGTGTCCGGGTTGAAAATACCGTAGATCACACCGTAGGCGACGTCGCTGCCCCTGCTGGTAATGCCCTTGTATTCAATGCCAAGCCCGGACCAGACCAGCGCAGCCGCGATGATGACAAAGGAAACCGCCGCCTTCCACCAGCGGCGCGGGCGGCCCTCGTAGCTTTTCAGCACGTTTTGGGAGGGGGTGATGGCGCTCATGGTCCTCTCCTTAACTCAGTTTGTTGCGCAGGTAGCCCGACAGGTTGTCAATCAGGAGCACCGTGACAAACAAGGCCAGCAGGACCGTGCCCAGGCCCTGATAGTCCCTCCAGCCCACCCGCTCGGCGATGAGGATGCCCAGGCCGCCCGCCCCGACGTATCCCAGGATGGAAGCCGCGCGGATGTTCATCTCAAAGCTGTAGAGGCTATGGGACAGGTAGGTGGGCAGAATCTGGGGCATACAGGCGCTCCAGAACGCCTGGAAGCGTGTGGCGCCGAGGGATTCCATCGCCTGGAAGGGGCCCATGTCGATGGTCTCGATGCTTTCATACAGCATCTTGGCGACCACGCCGAAGGTAAAAAAGGCGATGGCCACGGTGCCGGCGAAGGTGCCCAGGCCAAAAATCAGCGCGCACACCGACGCGATGATGAGCGTCGGCAGGGTGCGGATGATGTTGATGACGACGCGAAGGACGGACAGGGTGAAAGCGTTGTTGTTGATGTTCGCGCTGGCGAGCACCGCGAAGGGCAGGGACAGGAAGGACCCGGCCGCGCTGCCCACAAGCGACATCTTGACGGTATCCACGAGGGGCTGCCAGACGCTGTCGAAATACTCAAAGTCAGGCTGGAAGATCTTCTCCAGGATCCCGGTCATGTAGTGCCCGCGGCGGATGATGATATGGAGGTCAAACCGGGTGACCGACAGGGCCAGGACAATGGTCGGCGCGAGGAAAGCCAGACTGAGCAGCACACGGGAACGCGGGCGCAGGACCCGGCTGCCGCTGGGGAGGGTGACGGGCACCGGCTGCAGGTAGAGAGTGACCAGCCATAGAACGACGGCGGAGATAAAGAGGATGAATCCCACCAGGTTTGCCACGCGGCCATACAGCCCGCCGAAAATGAGGGAGGACAGATACAGTGCGGCGCCCAGGGCGGCCAGCACGGCGACCCACGCTTCCGCCGGCACCCTGCGCGCCTTGACCCTGCGTTCCGGGGCCGCGTCGGCCAGTTTCGCGCCGGCCTGCACGTTGGGCCGGTACTGCCGGCGGGGCTGGGTCATAGCGCGGCCACCGCGTCAGCCGCCTTGGGGACCGGCGCGCCGCCGTAAATCTCGTCCAGGATCTCCTGCGTGACCGCGCTGGAAGGCCCGTCAAACACGATTTCACCGGCCCTTATGCCGATGACCCGGTCGGCGTAGTCCAGCGCCAGGTCCACATGGTGGATGTTCAGCAGGATGGCGATGTCCAGGTCCTGGTTGATCTGCTTGAAATCGCTCATCACCTGCCGGGCGGTCACCGGGTCCAGGGCGGCGACCGGCTCGTCCGCGAGGATGATGCTGGGGTTCTGGTTGAGCGTGCGCGCGAGCGCCACGCGCTGCTGCTGGCCGCCGGAGAGCTGGTCGCAGCGGGTATAGGCCTTGTCCAGGATGCCCACTTTGTCCAGCGCCGTCAGCGCGGCCATCTCCTGCTCCCGGGAGTACAGGCCCAGGAGCACGGCGAAAAAGTTCATGTCCGGCACCTTGCTGGCCAGCACGTTCTTGACGACCGTCACGCGGGTGACAAGGTTGAAGGACTGGAATATCATGCCGATCTTCCGTCGGAAACGGCGCAGTTCCCTGCCCTTCAGGCCCATCACGTCCACGCCGTCCACCAGCACCTGCCCGCTGGTCACGTCGATCATGCGGTTGACGGTGCGGATCAGCGTGCTCTTGCCCGCGCCTGAGAGGCCGATGATGGCGACGAACTCGCCCTTCCCAATCGTCAGGCTGACATTTTTCAGCCCCACCACACCGCCGGGGTAGACCTTGCCGGTATTGATAAACTGTATCATGCTGCCGCCTTTGCCGGAAAATGATGCAAAGGGAGGCCGGCCGTTCAGGCCGGCCTCCGCGATCAGGGCCGGGACTCTTTACTTGGCAACTTCCAGGGCCGCGCGGGCGCCGTCATAGTCGGCGTCGGTGGCATAGGCGTAGCCGGTATGGCTGTACACGTCGAAGATTGCCTTGCCTTCTTCTGTGCTGATGATGGCGATCAGGCTGTCCTGCAGCGCCTTGATGAACTCGGGGTTGTGGATCTCGGGCTTCTCGCGGGTGATGGACACGGTGTCGTTGTAGATGCCGTCGGTGACGCCGATGACGTTGAGCTCTTCCCAGATGGAGGCTTCGCGGCCCATGCCGCCCTTGCCGGTCGCGTCCTGTTCGGTGGTCGGGATGTTCCAGGCCAGTTCGTAGTCGTTGCGCCCGTCGGCGTAGCAGACGATGACGTCAATGGTTTCGGCCGCGGCCAGGGCAAAGCCTTCCGGATAGCCGGCCAGGGTGGCGACGTTGGACAGGTCGGTCAGCTTCTTGCCGTAGTTCTCCATCAGCCACAGGGTCGGGTAGATGTAGCCGGCGGAAGAGGAGGTGCGCATCACGCCCCAGCTGGCCTTGTCCAGGTCTTCCCAGGCGAGCTTTTCGCCGGCGTTGACCTTGGCGGCCAGTTCCTTGCCGTAGGCGGAGGGGGTGGCGTAGATCAGGGAACGGTAGAAGGTGACCTGCGGGCCGTCCTTCAGGGTCTTGTTCGCCTCGCCGTTCCAGTCCCTCGGGTCCGTCGAGTCGTTGGACAGGCCGTTGCGGGTGGCGGTCAGGATGACGTCCACTTCCTCGGAGTACAGCGCGTAGGTGCCGCCGGGCAGCCATCCCACGTCGATGGCGCCGGTCGCCATGGCTTCGCCGGTGGCGTTGTAGTCGGTGCCTACGGAGATATGCACTTCGCCGATGTCATAGCCGTGCTTGAGCATTTCGGCCTTGACCAGCTCGGGCAGGTTCTTCGTGCCCTGGATGATGACGTCCGCTTCCTTGGAAGGAACGAACTCAAAGGTCAGTTTGTCCATCTTGACCGTCTCGGTGGCCAGGGCGGAGACGGCGGACAGGCAGAACAGGGCAGCCAGCAGCAGCGCAAGGGTTTTCTTCATGCTGAATTTTCCTCCGGTTTTTTTCTTGTGCTTTCGCACACCAGGGACAGTATACCATGCCCGGCACGCCGGGAAAAGCGTTTATGAAAAAACTTCCTCCATCATCCCAGGACCAGGTTGAGCAGGCGGCCGGGCACAAAGACGCATTTGACGACCTGCCTGCCGCCTATCAGCGCCAACACTTCCGGCTTCCGGGGCAGCCCTTCCTCGCCGGCCTCCTTGCCCATATCAGACGGCACCATCAGCCGCAGGCGCACCTTGCCGTTGACCTGCACGGCGATCTCCACCTCGTCCGCCACCAGGTACTGTTCGTCGTATCCCGGCCAGGGCTGCGCGTGGATATACCCGCCATAGCCCTGGTTCTGCCAGATCTCCTCGCAGATATGGGGCGCGACAGGCGAGAGCAGCAACAGGAGGGCCTTGAAATCCCCCGCGGTGATCAGCCCAACGTCGTAGAATTCATTGACCAGGGTCATCATCTGGGCAATGGCGGTATTGTATTTCATCCGCTCATAATCGTCGCCCACTTTTTTGACAGTCTGGTTGACGCAGACCCGGAGGGCGGGGCTCAGCCCCGCCGCTTTGCGGTCCGCGATTTCCTGCAGGCGCCAGACGCGGTCCAGGAACCGCCTGCCGCCGCCGGCGCCGGCCATGCTCCCGGGGGTGGCCTGGGCAGAGGCGCCCGGGAAAGTGTCATGCAGCCGG
>CAZJCB010000139.1:1722-6075 GCA_964544245.1 uncultured Christensenella sp. | reverse complement strand
AAGCGGGAGCGGCTCTCTTTTGAACCGCTCCCGCGCATTTCTGGTTTCTCAGGCCCGGGGAGTGTCAGCGCACCAGGGTGAAGGTCTCAGGGACCAGCACGCTGTCAATCACATGGATGACGCCGTTGGAGGCTTCAATGTCGGCCGCGGTGACAGCCGAGGTGTTGATTTTGACGCCGTCGGTCAGGTCAACGGTGATCGTCTGGCCGCCGAGGGTCTCGGCCGTCATGCCGTTCTGTAGGTCAGTGCTCAGCACTTTTCCGGATACGACGTGGTAGAGCAGAACGTCTGCAAGCTGGGGCTGGCCAAGCAGTTCCTCGGCCGTGATGCCAAGGGCTCCCAGCAGGGCTTCAAAGGCCGCGTTGGTGGGGGCGAACACGGTGAAGGGGCCTTCGGTCTGCAGGGCTTCAACCAGTTCGGCTTTCTGCAGGGCGGCTACCAGGATGCCGAAGTCCTCGCTGCCCACGGCGATGTCCACGATGGAGGGCAGGGGAGCGGCGGCGGGGGCCAGCTGGAAGGTCTCGGGCACCAGCACCTGGTCGATGATGTGGATGACGCCGTTGGAGGCCTTAACATCGGCAGCGGTGACGCTGGAAGTGTTGATTTTCACGCCGTCAGTAAGGTCAACGGTAATAAGCTGCCCGCCCAGGGTCTCTGCCGTCATCCCGTTCTGCAGGTCAGTGCTCAGCACCTGACCCGCGACCACATGGTACAGCAGCACGTCTGCCAATTGCGGGTGGTTCAGCAGTTCTTCCGCGGTGACGTTCAGCTGGGACAGCAGGGATTCAAACGCCGCGTTGGTGGGTGCGAACACAGTGAAGGGGCCTTCAGCCTGCAGGGCTTCCACCAGCCCAGCCTTCTGGAGGGCGGCTACCAGGATGCTGAAGTCTTCGCTGCCGGAGGCAATACCGACGATGTCCTGCTCTTGCGCAGAAGCGGACACGCCCAGGACCAGGACCAGACTCATCAGGAGGCTCGCCAGGAATTTCAGGGTCTTTTTCATTTCATTTCTCTCCTTTTTCAGTGGCGTCTCTCGGACGCAATTTAAATTTACCGCAATATAATCGTTCGAAACAATTACTGAAAAATAATCTTCAGCGGCACCGCCCCGTGCGGAATATCCTCCGTATTGTTGGCCCGTTTCGGGAATTCCCCTTGCGCTGGCATGTTTGATGGGGTATATTTATATCGCGCAATCCTATATTGCGTGATTCAATCAGGAGGTTAATCAAATGGATGACCGTTCCCTGCTGCTGGAAAACCAGCTGTGCTTTCCCCTTTATGCCGCGGCCAGGGAAGTCCTGAACCGCTACAAACCGCTGCTGGACGCGATCGGCCTGACCTACACGCAGTACATCGTGATGATGGTGCTGTGGGAGGACAGGAAGCTCACCGTCAGCGGGCTGGGCGAACGGCTTCGCCTCGACTCGGGCACCCTCACCCCGCTGCTCAAGCGCCTGGCTGACAAGGGCTTCATCCGCCGCGAACGCTCCAGGGAAGACGAGCGACAGGTAGACGTTTCCCTGACCCCCGCGGGGGAGGCCCTGAAGGAGAAGGCGCTGGACATCCCGCATCAGATCAGCCGCTGCGTGAACCTGGAGCCCGGGGAGGCGGTCACCCTCTACCGGCTGCTGTACAAGGTTCTGGCGGCGCCGGGGTGCGAACCGACCGCTTGAGCCGCGGCGGCGGGTATAGGAAGGAAGCCTGCGTACCATCCTCCCGGCCTGCCGGGGCGCTGCCCCTTGTCCCGCTGTTTGATACGACATACCTGAATGAAGCCGCGAGGTGAAAAGAATGAGGCCCGATGTCAGGAAAATCCTGCTGGAGACCGACCTTTGCGTACTGTGCACCAGCAAGCGCGACGTTCCGGATGCATCCCTGATGCTCTACGCCTGCGATGACGGCTGTACGAAGCTGGTCATGCTCACGCTGAGGGACACTGAAAAGTACCGGAACATCCTGCACAACCCCAACGTGAGCGTGCTGATCGATACCCGGACAGCCGCGGACGGCGGGGCGGCCTGGATACAGGCCCTGACGATACAAGGCGAGGCGTCCATTGTGGACGACCCGATCGCTTCCGGTGAATGGATCGGCCGCCTGGCCGGGAAACACAGCCAGCTGTCCAACCTCGCCGGAAACGGGGGCGTGTGCGTGATCCAGGTGCTGATGAAACACATCCTGTTCCTTGAAAGCGTGGACAAGGGCTGCGACGTGGCCCTGTAGGCCTGCCCGGCAGCCGGGCGTTCCCGCGGGCCGGCGAAAGCCTTCTGCCCCGCGGCGGGATCCGGCCGCCGCACCGGGTGACCGGTCGCCTGTGAGTGTTCTCTTCCAGAGGCACGGCAATGCCGCGCCGCGTCAGGTATGAGGGCGGTTCAACTTTGATGGGCTGTCCGCCGGGAGGTTGATTTGACAGGGAATCAAAGGCAGTATGGGTCCATGCGCCTTCATCAGCTCCCCCGGAAGGAGTTTTTTGAAGGCTGGTATTACAAACAGGTCACGCGGGACAGGGGCACGGTCCTGTGCCTGATTCCCGGGCTGAGCATCCGGAACGGGAAAGCCAGCCCTTTCATGCAGGTCAATCTGGCCCGGAAGGCCGGGGATGGATGGCAGCAAACCGCGGACTGGCAGTTTTATCCCGAGTACAGCGCGCGGCATGAGCCTTTTCTGTTCCGGGCAGGCGGGAACAGCTTCCGCCGTGACGGCTTTGCGGCCGGTTACCGGGGGGAGCGGCTGCGGATAGAGGGAGAGCTGGGCTTCTCTGGTTCCATTTCCCTGCCCGTCACAGGCTGGGCGCCCACCATCATGGGGCCGTTCTCCTATCTTCCGGGCATGGAGTGTATCCACAGCGTCATCAGCCTGAGCCACGAAATCAGGGGGTCCCTTCAGATCAACGGCGAACCTGTGGACTTTTCAGGGGGCAGGGGCTACATCGAAAAGGACTGGGGCAGTTCCTTTCCCAGGAGTTACATTTGGCTGCAGTCCAACCACTTTGCGGAGGAAGGCTGCCTGTTCTTTTCCTGGGCCGACATTCCGGTGGCGGGCGCTTTTTTCAAGGGCTACATCGCCCACCTGTATTATCAGGGGGCGCACCATCGATACGCGACGTATACAAGGGGAGACTGCAAGCTGAAAGTCACCGGGCAAGGCGTGGAGATCCGCCTGACCAACGGGACCGGTGAACTGAGCATTCGGGCGTCGCAATCCCCCGGCGCCGAGCTGGCAGCGCCGTACCGGGGCGAGATGGTTCATACCATCAAGGAAGGCCTGTTCGGCGAAGTCTCGTTTTGCCTCAGGCAGCGCGGATCGCCCCGGGAGCTGTGCGACAGCACCGGGCTGGCCGGCGTAGAACTCGTTTTTGATAAAGGCGTGAACCGGGCCTGAAGTGCCGTGCCATCGCTCATTCGCCCACGTTGGACACGGGGGAAGCGAGCGTGATGCAGATATCCAGTTCTTTTTCTGTGCATCGCATCAGATCTTTCATCGGGATCCGGATGGATGAAGCGGTCTTTTCACAGGCCTGCGACAGGTTTTGGCTGATCGTGACGGAAATGATCCGATACGCTCCGGCGTCCAGCCGGGCCTCGTTCACAATCTTCAAACGGATGCGCAGATGATGGAAATTCGTTTCACACGTCAAAGTTCCATTTTCGGGGAACTGTTCCGCCATCAGCCTGGGCGCGATGACCAGGTCCCCGGTCTCCCCGCGCACGCCGAACATCTCCGTCAGCACCGTCATCAGCAGCCAGCTGGCGGAACCGGTGAGGAAAGGATACATTCCCTTGCCCTGGGCGTTGAAGTATTCCGGGATGCCGGGGTAAATGCCCGACGTGCCGATGTCTGTCGCCAAAGCGTACAGCTCGGAGAACAGCGTATAGGCTTCCCTGACCATATTTTGGCGGTACAGCGCGTTGATATACATCACGGCCATGTGGCTGAACACCGCGCCGTTTTCTTTTTCGCCATAGGCGAAGGAAAAGCACCTTCCGAAATTCAGCTGGTGTTTTCCCAGCGGGGTGTTCAGCCTGATGCCTCCGGTACGGGGGTCGCGCAGATATTTCCGGACAGCTTCATAGGCTTTTTGGCGCTGCGCCGCGTCCGCTGAGCCGAACATGGTGGTAAAGACCTGCGCCGTCAGGTTCATCCGCAGGCCGTCCGCGTCCTTCCCGTCCACCCGTTCCCCGTCGTTGTTGTAGTAACCGTTGAAGAAACCGTCTCCGTCACCGATCTCTATCCACTCCCGGCGGCGCAGGTGCGCGCTTATCCATTCGCCTTTCGCCCTCAGGTCATTTGCCAGGTCCGCGGCCGCCACCTCTGTCCGCTGCCCGGATATCCCGGAAATGACGCTTTCCA
>CAZJCB010000139.1:0-1622 GCA_964544245.1 uncultured Christensenella sp. | reverse complement strand
CCTTCGAGCAAAATGACATTGTGCTCCCCGACGTGAAAGAAACTCGTCAGATGCTGCACCAGGATATGTTCCAGCACGGTGCCGGAGAACCGTTTGGTGCCGTGTCCCGGCTCCCAGGCGGGATCACGCCGCGAAGCGCGTATGACGAGGCCGTCGTGAAAGTAACTTTGTTGGGCAAACAGGAAGCCGGCGTCGCCTGTCTGGTCGATGTAGAGTTTAGTTGTGACCCAGGGCCACGCGCCGTGGTCCATCCAGACCCGCGCGATGTTGTTGCGGTCCGCGATGAATTCCCCGGGCCTGCTGCCGATGATGGTCGCGTTGGTGCCGTCAAGGCGGACGCCCGCGAAATTGTCCAGCAGCATCGGCCGCACTTCGGACGGGCTGGAGAGAATGAGGGACAGGCAGTCCTGCCACAGGTCGCGCCAGCCCCTTCCGCCCTTGCCATAATCGTGATAGGGCATAAAGGAATTGCCGTAGATCTTGCGGAGCACCGGCTGGATCCCGACCCAGCGCATCCACTGGGAGAAGTGGCCCGGGCTGCCGCCGAATGTTATTTTTTCAGACAATTGCGTCCAGTGCCGGCAAGTCTCCACAAAAGCCTGATGCGCTTTGTCCCAGCTGCTGTAGCGGTCAAAAACGCCGTCGGTCTGCTCCATTGCCCTGCCGGTCCCGATGATAAGCACATAGCCGCGGCTCTCTTCCGGGGCGAGGAGAACATCGGGAAACCGGAGCGCGCCAACGTATTCGACCCCCTGCCTGACCGTGTTTTCCCGGCCCGCCGTCGCCGCGGGCAAGCAGTTTTCCACGACCGCCTGCGGCCAGTCCAGGCTGCCCGCCGCCCCGATGAACCCATGGACTTCCGGGAAAAACCCGCTTGGCAGTGTGCCGTCCCCCACACACCCCAGGACGAAGTAACACTGGTCATTGTAACGGTGCCCTTTTTCGTCAAAGACGATCTCGGGCTTCACGACCAGGCCGCCTGGAACGATGTGGGCGCGGTTGACCAGACTCGTCACGTGCCGGTGATCCCGCAGGTTGTCCGCGGACCGCGCGAAGATCGGGATGGCCGCGGTCGGCGTGATATGCAATTCCTTTTTCGTTGTATTGGTCAAGTGGACCGTCATCACTTCCACCGTGTCATCATTGGCCGGGACAAAATTCAGTATCTCGCTGCGTAATCCGCACGCCTGGTCTTCCACCGTGAGCCTGTGCCACAGAAGGCCCGCCTCGACCGACCTTTTGATGCGCGAACGCTCCGAAAAGGCGCGGCAGCGCTGCCTGGCGGAATTGCCGCTTGCCGAAAACGCGCCCTTTCCCGTTACGTACACCCAGAAATTGCGGGCTGATTTGGTGTTGTGCAGGTCTTCCACGGTGACGGGGGCCGTCACAAAATGATGCTGCCCGGTTTTGATGTCCCCGTGCAGCAGCGGCGTAATGGAAGACATCAGCCCCGCTTCGTTGCAGAGGGGGAACGCGAGGTCGTAGATGTTTTCGGGGTTGTCCAAACGAAAAGCGCCGGATCCGTCGGTGTAGGCAAAGCGACCTTTCCCTGTTTCATGCTGTTCATGCCCTTCTCCCGGTCTGCCCCGGTCATGGGTTCAGTCGGCGTGTCAGTACAGGCC
>CAZJCB010000138.1:0-6094 GCA_964544245.1 uncultured Christensenella sp. | reverse complement strand
GCGGCCAGCGTCCCCTCCAGCTTCAGCAGGTCAAAATCCATACGCACCCCCGGGACTTGATCAGAATAAAACCGCCTTCAGGCCCGGCCGGGGGCCTGAAACAGACAGCCCAGGAAGTCGGGATACCGCGGCGCCGGCCACAATGGATGCGCAAAGGAGCCGGACAGGGCGACACGCCGTATCCGGGCAGGAAAAAAGCCCCGGAGGGCTTTAAAAACGGCTTATTTGGTCCCGAACAGCCGGTCGCCCGCGTCGCCCAGGCCGGGCACGATGTAGGCGTTGGGGTTCAGCTCCTCGTCAAAGGCCGCGCAGTAGATCTTGACGTCCGGGAACTCCGAGGAGATGCGCTCCACGCCCTGGCGCGCCGCCACGATGCACACCAGGCGGATGTCCGAGCAGCCGCGGCCGAAAAGGATGCGCAGCGCCGCCGCGATGCTGCCGCCGGTGGCGAACATGGGGTCCAGCACGATGACGGTGCTCTCGGCGATGTCGTTTGGCAGCTTGCAGTAATACTCCACCGGCAGCTGGGTCTCATGGTCCCGGTACAGCCCGATGTGCCCCACGCGCGCGTTGGGCAGCAGCTGCTGGATGCCCCGCACCATGCCGATGCCGGCGCGCAGGATGGGCACCAGGGACACCTTGCGGTCGGAGAGCACCATGGTCTTCGTTTTCGCGATCGGCGTTTCGATCTCCACTTCCACCAGCGGGAAATTCTTGGTGATCTCATAGACCATCAGCATGGAGATCTCATCCACCAGGTCGCGGAAATCCTTCATGGAGGTGTTCTTGTCCCTCAGGAGTGAAACCTTGTGCTGGATCAGGGGGTGTCCGAAGATGAATACGTTCTCGCCCATGCAGTCCTCCTGTCAACGCGTCTTTTTCCTTTTGGAAGGATAAACGAAAAGGCGGGGGATGTAAAGCCGGAATGGTCACACGCTTTGGGAATTCTTCATCTCCAAACGCAATGCGGGCCACCGTCAGGAAAATTTACCCGGCGGCAAAACACGGCAGTTCAACAAGAAAAAACTCCCCTTTCAGGTAAGGGGAGATGACCTGAACGATGGCGCGGCAACCCTCTTATCTGGAATGTCTGGCTCTCCGTGCAGTAAAATACCGTCCCCAGCGTTTGCTAATGCCGCCTTTACCGCGGTTGCTCAGCACGATGCTTTGAAGCAGGATAAAAAAGCAGAGCATGGCTCCAGTGGTGATGCTTTGCCACCAAGGCTCCCGGAGCCCGGAGGTGATCACGATGGCTTTGATGGTATTGAGCGTCAGCACGCCGAACAGCGTACCGATCACGTTGCCCACGCCGCCGGTCAGCAGCGTTCCGCCGATGATGGAAGACGCGATGGCGTTCATCTCCGCGCCCGCCGCGTTGGTGGCGTTACCCGCCCCCGTGTGCATCATGAAGACAAATCCACCGATGCCCGCCAGCAATCCGCTGATCACATAGGCGTAAAACCTGGTGCGCTTCGCATTGACCCCCAACATCAGCGCGCTCTGGCTGTTGCCGCCGAGGGCATAGAAATTGCGTCCGAGCCTTGTTTTTCTCAGGATGAAGTAGACCAAAAGAACGGCAGCCAGGGCCACGATGACGCCGATCTCCAGCCGGGCGGGGATCAGGTTCCCGTTTCTCGCGGTATATCCAAGCGCCGGTATTTCGATCCGCGCGTCTTTTAATGACAAGAACCCCTGATGCTGGACAGACCGGGGCTGAACGCTGACAATGGTTGTCATTCCCCTTGCAAAAAACATACCTGCCAGGGTGACGATGAAGGGCTGGATTTCAAGATAGGAGACCAGATAGCCCTGAACGATGCCAAAGCCAAGCCCGATCCCCAGCGCCAGCAAGATCGAGGTAAATATACTCCCGCCCTGAAAATCGAGGTGGACCACGCACGACATCACCACAAGGGCGGTGATCCCGCCGACGGAAATGTCGATCCCGCCGGCAATCATCACGATGGTCAGGCCGCAGGCGACGGTGATCAAGGACGCGTTGTTGTTGAAGATGTCAAAAAACTGCTGAGGCCGTAAAAACCCTTCGCCCCAGATGAGCATGGCCAGGATATACATGCCAAAGAAGATGCAGACAGTGATGGTCAGCAGCAGCTGTGTGTCGGTCAGCGGTTCCCTGAGCCTGCCGGAGCGGATGACAGCCGGCGCGCGATCATTTGTCTTCATGCCGTCTCCTTTCCGGCCCTGAGGGACGCGCCGCCATCCCTGATCCTGCCCCACAGCCGGGAGGCGGTGTTCTTGACGACCGGCGAGCCGATGATAACAATCAGGATGATGATGACGGCCTTATACGCCTTGATTTCCGTTGAGGAGACCTTCATCGCGTACAGCGTCGTCGTCAGCGCCTGAATGGTATAGGCGCCGAACACTGAACCGGAGAGTTTGAACTTCCCGCCGCTGAGCGCATTGCCCCCGATCGCCACGGCGAGGATGGCGTCCATCTCGATCTCTGTCAGCAGCGTCTCATGGTTGATGAGCCCAAGCCTGCTCACGCTGATGCAGCCGGCTACCGCGACACAGACGCCTAGGATGACAAAAGTGAGCAGCTTGACCCCGGTGGTATTGATGCCGTTGAGCCTGGCAGCCCGCTGATTGATGCCAACTGCCTGAGTGTACAGACCCAGCGTGGTGAACCTGAACAGCAGCGCGAACAGGATCCAGCAAATTATAACGATGAAGATGGGGGTGGGTACGGGGATCCCGGGGATGAAACTGCCAATCCCGGTGATCAGCGGGCTGGAAACGGTGGGCGTCGCCCCACCGTTGATCCAGTATGCGATTGAGCGGCCGCTAGTATACAGGATCAGCGTCGCGATCATCGGTTGGATCCTGAACACGGACACCAGCGTGCCGTTGAAAGCCCCGAACACCATCGCGACAACACAGCAGGCAAAAAAGCCCAGCACGAGGGTGAGCGGTGTGATGGCACCGCCGCGCAGCACCCGGACAAAGACACTGCCGGCAATGGAGGCCATAGCCCCGATGCTGATGTCCTGCCCGCCGTTGGCGGCGGTCACCAGCGTCATCCCCATCGCCAGAATGGCCAGTTCCGAAGCGCCGTTGAAGATGCTGACCAGGTTGCCGGACAGCACAGTATTGCCGTAATTGTTTGTCGTCAGAGCGACCGAGAAAAACCCGGGATCCCTAAACAGGTTGAAAACGATCAGCAGCATGATGGCCGTCAAGGGGATCAGCAGCTGCGCGTAACTGTTATTCAGCTTTTTCGTTTTTTTAGCCATCCGCATCAGCCTCCCCCGGCGATCGTCTGCATAATCATGTCCTGGGTGATCTCATTGCCCCTCAATTCGCCCACGATGCTGCGGTCCCTCATCACGATCAGGCGCGAACAGGTGCGCAGCATCTCCTCGATCTCGGAGGATATGAACGTGACGCTCACACCGTCCTGAGCAAGTTTCAGCACGAGTTTCTGGATCTCGACTTTCGTCCCGACGTCAATACCGCGCGTAGGTTCATCCAGGATCAGGTAATGCGGATGCGTCAGCAGCCAGCGCGCCAGGATCACTTTCTGCTGGTTTCCGCCGGAAAGGGATCTCATGGGCGTATCCACTGTGGGGGCCTTGATTTGAAGTGCCTTGACGTATTCATCGGCAAACGACTCGGTTTCGGGCTTGGTCAGCGGCCTGAAAAAGCCCTTCATCACCTGCAGTGCCAGAATGATGTTGTCCCTGACGGACAGTTCGTCGATGATGCCATCCCGCTTGCGGTCTTCCGGCAGATACCCGATGCCATGCTTCATGGCGTGGATCGGATCGGAGATCCTGACGGCCTGTCCATCCACGGTGATCTGCCCGCCGGTCACCCTGTCCGCGCCATAGATCGCACGCACGCATTCGCTTCGCCCGGATCCAAGCAGCCCTGTGAATCCATTGACTTCCCCTTTTTGGATGGAGAAATCAAATGGTTTTGCGCAGGCTTCGCTCGTCAGACCGGCCGCCTGATAGACCGGCGTGCCGGCTTTGTCCGGGAGCAGTTCATTCTTCTGGATGCCGGCCAGATTATCGAGGTCTTTGCCCATCATCCTGGCTACCAGTTCGACCTGCGGCAGGTTCCCGATCTCATACTCCCCGACGAGTTCGCCGTTGCGCAGGACGGTGATCCTGTCGCAGACCTCGTAAACCTGCTCCAGAAAGTGGGTCACAAAAACGATGCCGACGCCGCGGGCTTTCAGATCCCGCATCAGCGTGAACAGCATCGCGACTTCTTTTCTGTCCAGGGAGGATGTAGGCTCGTCCAGAATGAGGACCTTGCATTTCATGTCAACGGCGCGGGCGATGGCGACCATCTGCTGCACGGCCAGCGAACAGCTGCCCAGCTGCTGCTTCGGCCTTGCCGGAATGCCAAGATTTTTCAGGATCTCAGCAGTCCTCGCCTCCATAGATTTCCAGTTGACCAGCGCGCTTTTATCACGGCCGATGTGGATGTTCTCCGCGACCGTAAGGTTCGGGCAGAGCGCGATCTCCTGATAGACCGTGCTGATGCCAAAGTCTTGCGCTTCCTGGGGCGACCTGACGGTGATTTCCCCGTCCAGGCCTTCAATGAAGATCTGACCGGAGTCCTTGTGATACACCCCGGTCAGCACTTTGATCAGCGTCGATTTTCCCGCTCCGTTTTCGCCCATCAGGGCGTGGATCTCTCCCCTGCGAAGCGAGAAATCCACGTTGCTCAGCGCTTTGACGCCCGGGAACGCCTTGCATATGTTGCGCATCGACAGGACATAAGGGTTTTCCATCTGCGTTATCCCACTTAATTTCAAGTCGTTTCCGTACCGGGCCTAACATCTCAGCATGTTTCCGGATCAAAAGCACTTCATCCTGAACCTCAAAGAAACGATGCGCGGTGCAGCCACGCGGAATCACTCCACATCGTCCACACCGCGCATCCATCAAAGGTTACGCCAGGTTCTGTTACTCACCCAAGCCATAGGTGTCGATGTCTTCCTGTGTAATGGTCGCTGCGTCAAAGCCCTTTTCCTCGGAAATGACTTTCTTCTCAGTCAGGGTCTCGCCGTTTTCGAGTTTCTGGATCATGCTGCTGATGACCTCGGCCTGGAAGGGGCTGCACTGGCCGTCGTAGTTCCAGTTTCCGGCCAGCACTTCCCTCATCGCCCACCTGTTGCAGTCAAAGCCCATGATGATGACATCGCCGTTGATGCCGTGGGTGATGCCCGCTTCATCAAGCGCGGCCACAGCGCCTCTGGCCATTCCGTCGTTCTCGGCATAGACGACGTTGAACTTCTCACCGGAGTTGATGACGGACTCAGTGATTTTCTTCGCTTCCGCTTCATCCCAAGTGGCGGTCTGCTGAACGACCAACTTCATGACGCCCGCATCGACCTGCTCCATCAGGGGGCCAGAACGGCCGATCTGCGCATCCGAACCCATGGCGCCCTGGATGTGGATGATGTTGTATTCATCCAGTTTCTGATCCAGCATCCACTGCACAGCGAGCTTGCCCTGATTGGCCATGTCGGAAACAACGGCGGCCTCATACAGGCTTTCATCCACAGCGATCATGCGGTCAAACAGAAAAACCTTGATGCCGTTTTCCTGGGCTGATTTGAGTACGTTGTCCCAGCCGGTGGTCTCGGCGGCGGAGATGAGCAGATAGTCTACACCTTCAGTGATGAACTGCTGCGCGGCGTTGAGCTGCTCATCGTTCTTGATGCTGTAGAAGGTCTTGGCAGAATAACCGTTCTCGGCGGAGAACACTTTTTCCATGTCCTTCACGTTTGCTTCACGGTAACCGGATTCTGAGGGGGGGTTGTTGACGATTCCGACCGTGATCGTATCAGCGGCGGAAACCGCGGTCACGGACAGGAGCAGGGTGCACACCAGTGCGAGGGTCAGCACCAGGCGAAGAAATTTTCCCATAATCTTTCCTCCTTTTTATTTGGGGAAGGCAGCCAATTGTTGATTTGTCAGACTGCCACAATCCAAATGACTTGGATTGTTACTGATACCGATTATATGCCGACGGGGTACAATGTCAACCATAACCGCGGCTTTTCCTGCTCTTTTCTTTGTTCTTTTTCTGACCAGTGATCATTCCAACACTC
>CAZJCB010000137.1:0-6112 GCA_964544245.1 uncultured Christensenella sp. | reverse complement strand
ACCACCCTGTCCCGCAGTTGCCGGCCGTCTTCCCAGATCGGGTGGTCATAGTGCCCTATCATATAGTCCTTGACGCGGTACGCTTCCCGAAACCCGCAGGAGAGGTAGAAGGGGATGGTCATCGGGCTGTCCCCGGTGCCCGCCGTTAGGGTCCTGCAGCGGCCGCTGTAATGCCCGCGGACAAAACCGACCATAGCCCTGCCGTATCCCCGGCGCTGGAAAGCGGGGGAAACCGCGAGGTTCTGGATCTCGTACACCCCGTCGCCCTCGTCGGTGACCACGCAGACCGCCCTGACCTCCGGGTCATGCAGCGCGAACAGGTCGCCCCTGTCCAAGTAAGGGACGATCACGTCCTCCTGCTCGTCCGCCAGCAGGAGGAGGGGCATGTACTGCCTTTTGCCGCCCGTCACCAGCCGGATGTCCATCCGTCCATCACCTCCCGGAAAACGCTTCCTCATGGACCATCCTATCACGCGCCCGTTTGACCGGCAAGGCGGCGCGGCGGGCATCTCTCGTTTTTACCGTCCGCCCGCCCCGCGAAACGCCTGAAAACGGCCGCATTTCTTGACAAAAAGGAGCCCTGCACCTATGATGGAAAGGCTGGAACGGAGGAGGAAACGCTGTGTCGCTGACGATGGACAAACTGGTCGCACTGTGCAAGGTGCGCGGCTTTATTTTTTCAGGCTCCGAGATCTACGGGGGCCTGGCCAACACCTGGGACTACGGCCCGCTGGGGGTCGAGTTCAAGAACAACGTCAAGCGCGCCTGGTGGAAGAAATTCGTCCAGGAGTCCGAGCACAACGTGGGGCTGGACAGCGCCATCCTGATGAACCGCTCCGTCTGGGTGGCCTCAGGCCACGTCGGCAATTTCAACGACCCGCTGATGGACTGCAAAAGCTGCAAGACGCGCTTCCGCGCCGACCAGCTGATAGAGGACGACGCGAAGGCCAGGGGCGAAACCCTCCAGGCCGACGGGTGGAGCAATGAGCAGCTGGAGGCCTGGATCAGCGAAAAAGGCCTCACCTGCCCTGCCTGCGGCAAGAAAGATTTTACCGCCATCCGCAAGTTCAACATGATGTTCAAGACCCATCAGGGCGTGACCGAGGACAGCGCGGCGGAGATCTACCTGCGCCCGGAGACCGCCCAGGGGATCTTCGTCAACTTCAAAAACATCGTCCGCGCCACGCGGCGCAAGCTGCCCATGGGGGTGGCCCAGATCGGCAAATCCTTCCGCAACGAGATCACCCCGGGCAACTTCACTTTCAGGACCCGTGAATTTGAGCAGATGGAGCTGGAGTTCTTCTGCCGCCCGGGCGAAGACCTGGAGTGGTTCGGGTACTGGCGCGGCTTCTGCCGCGACTGGCTGCTCTCCCTGGGGATGAAGGAAGACCGCCTGAGGCTGCGCGACCACAAGATGGAGGAACTGTCCCACTACTCCAAGGCGACGACCGATTTTGAGTACCTCTTCCCCTTCGGCTGGGGCGAACTGTGGGGCGTCGCGGACCGGACGGATTTCGACCTCAGGCAGCACCAGGAGCACAGCGGGGAGAGCATGGAATACATCGACCCCCTCAGCAACGAACGCTTCCTGCCCTACGTCATCGAGCCCTCCCTGGGCGCCGACCGCGTCGCCCTGGCTTTCCTGTGCGACGCCTACGAGGAAGAAGCGCTGCCGGACGGCGACGTGCGGACCGTCCTGCGCCTGCACCCCGCGCTGGCCCCCTTCAAGGCCGCGGTGCTGCCGCTGCAGAAGAACAAACTGGGCGAGAAAGCGAGGGAAGTCCACCGCGAACTGAGCCGCCACTTCATGACCGACTATGACGAGTCGGGTTCCATCGGCAAGCGTTACCGCCGCCAGGACGAAGCCGGGACGCCCTTCTGCGTGACGGTGGACTTTGACACCCTGGAAGACGGCACTGTCACCGTGCGCGACCGGGACAGCATGGCGCAGGACCGCGTGCCCGTCGCCGGGCTGAAGGCCTGGCTTGAGGAGAAGACCGCCTTTTAGGGCCGGCGCCTGAACGCCGGTCCCTGGAAGAAAGGAGCAGAGCATTGTCATACCCATATCAAGAGCAGACGCCCCGCAGGCGCAGGGCCGACAGGCACCAGGCCCCGGACAAGCCGTCCACTGTTGGAGCGCCGAAGCGGGCGGGCTACCTGCCGGACGAGGAGGCGCCGATGCCGCTGGGGGGCTATGACGCCGCCAAGCCGCGTCCCGCCCAGAACAGCCAGAACAGCCAGCGCAATACCGCGCCGCGGGTGTATGAGGAGACCGACTACCATCCCCCCAGGCGCGACCCGGCCGGTTACGAAGGGGCCGCTTATCCCGACGAGTACGAGGACGACCTGCCCCCCCGCCGCTGGCCCTGGGTGATCCTGTCCCTGCTGCTGGTCGCGGCCATCCTCTTCGCTTCCGCTTATTTCTTCATTCCCAGGGACACCGGTGGCATCCTCGGCCAAGCCCGGGACGTTTCCAAAAACGTGGTGGACGGCGGGCTGGACCTGCTGGGCCTGAAAAAGAAGGAACCGGCGCGCCTGATCAAGTTTGAAACGCCGGAGGAGACCGTTCAGACCGGCGTGAGGACGGTGTTCACCTTCACCGCGGACCAGGCCATCCAGGGCGTCAGGATCCTCAACGAGGCGGGCGCGGAAGTCCCCGGCGTCAAGGAGCCTGTGGACCCGCCGGAAAACACCACCTGGACGCTGACGGCCATCATGGACCAGCCGATGACCGCCACCCTGTCCGCCGGCATCCTGTACAACAAGACCTGGTACCAGACGGACAAGACGGTGGTGCTGACCGTCGCCGAGCCGACGCCCATCCCGACCCTGGCGCCGACGGCGGTCCCGACAATGGTACCGACGATGGCGCCGACGATGCCCCCGACCATGGCCCCGACTGAAGTTCCCACAGCGGTGCCGACGCTCCCTCCGACGGCCCCGCCGGCAACAACCGCGCCGGCCCTGACGCCGGCCATCCAGCCGGCAGCGCTCCTTCCCCAGCCCACCCAGTCGCTGCAGATGCTGCTGCCCGCTTTCACCCCCCTGCCGGACATAGCAGCGCCCGTCCCGGACGCGCCGGAATTCCCGGAGGAATTGATCCCCGCGGACCTGCTGCAGGAACTGCCGGATGAAGCGGCCTCCGAAGACCTCCCGGCGGAGACCCCGGAGGAAACTGTTCCCGGGGACATGCCGGCGGAGCTTATGGCCGCTGATACCGCGGGCATCCCCCTGGAGCTGCCTGTGCAGGAGACCCCCGGGCCCCAGCCGGACGCCCTGCCCACCCCCACCCCCATGCCGGCCCTGACCGCGCAGGCGGCGGAAAGCCAGACCCCGGCGAAGATGAAAATCACGGAAGCCGCCTACCAGGGGAGCAAAAAGCTGGGCGAGTTCTCCCGCGAAACGCCCATCAACGTGCAGGGCGGCGAACTGTACACCTACTACCCCGGCGGCGTCTTCACCTTCCGCGGGGACGGCATGCGCCAGAACGCGGCCTTCGGCACGGCGGACATGCCGCTGGACGGTCTGAGCGTGCTCTGGCAGACCGAACTGGGCAGCCTGCGGACCTCCGATTCCGGCACCCTGTACGGCCTGGGCTGGACAGGCCAGCCGGCCGTCGTCAAGTGGTCCGTCGAGGTGCGCGGGATGATGAACCTCAATGAGGACAAGAAGGCGGTCAAGGCGCTCAAGGAGGTCATCTTCGCGGCGCAGGACGGCAAGGTGTATTTCCTGGACCTCAACGACGGCCTGCCCACCCGGGACCCGATCGACGTGGGGTTCCCGCTCAAGGGCAGCGTGGCCGTGGACGCCATCGGCCGGCCGGTCATCGCCCTGGGCCAGGGCATCTCCAAGCTGCCCAACAAGACCGGCGACATCGGCTACTACCTCTATAACCTGATCGACCAGACGCAGCTCCACTTCATCAACGGCCGCAAGACCAAGGCCCAGCTGCAGTATTCCACCAACGGCGCCTTTGACGGCACGGGGCTGTTTGACCGGCAGAGCGACAGCCTGGTCGTCGCCGGGGAAAACGGCCTGCTCTACACCGTCAAGCTGAACACGGTCTTTGATTTCGCCGAGGGCAAGACCATCACGGTCGACCCTGAGATCACCTACCTGCGCGGCAAGGGAAACCAGGACGACACCACCGTCTCCATCGAGAGCTCCGTCGCGATGTACGGGCCCTACGCCTTCATCGCGGACAAGCAGGGCCTCATCCGCTGCGTGGACACGACCAGCATGAAAACCGTCTGGGCCTTTGACGCTGGCGACAACACCGACGCCACCCCCGCGCTGGACCTGGAGAATGGGGACGCCCTGGCGCTGTACACCGCCACCACCGTGTTCGCCCGCTCCCGCAGGGCCGGCGACGCCGTCATCCGCAGGTTGGACGCGCTGACAGGCGAGGAGGCCTGGCGCTTTGAGATCGCCGCGAAATATGACGCGGGCGAACGTGGCGGCGTCAAGGCCAGCCCGGTGGTCGGGCAGGGCGAGATCGGCGGGCTGGTCGTCTTCACCGTCAACATGACCGAGGAAGGCGGGGCCGTCCTCGCGCTGGACAAGCGCAGCGGCCAGCAGGTATGGAAGGTCCCGCTGCCCGCTGGCGCCGTTTCCTCCCCCGTGGCGGTCTACGCCCCGGACGGCAGGGCGCGCGTCATCCAGGCCGACCTGTCCGGCAAACTCCACTTCATCAACGGCCTTACAGGCCAGGTCATCGACATCCTGGACCTGGGCGGCACCATCGAGGGCTCCCCCGCGGTCTACAACGACGTGCTGGTCATCGGCACCTCCGACAGGAACAACAACCGCATGTACGGCATCCGCATCGAATAAGCAGCAAGGAGAGCGCATGGAAGCGAAATTTCTCGTTGCGCTGGACCAGGGAACCACTTCATCCCGGGCAATCGTCTTTACCCCCGAAGGCCGCCTCCACGCGTCGGCGGCCTTTGAGTTCCCCCAGCACTATCCGCGCCCAGGCTGGGTGGAGCACGAGCCGGAGGACCTGGTCGGCACCACGGTGAGGGCGCTGCGTGAGGCGGTCGGGAAGACCGGCGTCACGCCCTCACAGATCGCCGCCATCGGCATCACCAACCAGCGGGAGACCACCCTGCTCTGGGAACGGGAGAGCGGCAAACCGGTCTACCGGGCCATCGTCTGGCAGTGCCGGCGCACCGCGCCCATCATCCAGCGGCTCAAGGACGAGGGGCTGGCCAAGAGCATCCAGGAGAAGACCGGGCTGGTGCCCGACGCGTATTTCTCCGCCTCCAAACTGCGCTGGCTGCTGGACGAGACCGGGCTGCAGGAGCGCGCGGAAAGGGGCGAGCTGTGCTTTGGGACCGTGGACAGCTACCTCGCGTACCATCTGGTGCAGGGGCATCCCCACGTCACCGACGCGACCAACGCCTCGCGCACCATGCTGTTCAACCTGAAAACGCAGGACTGGGACGCGGACCTGCTGAAGATGCTCAGCATCCCCCGCGCCGTGCTGCCCGAAGTGGTGGACAGCGCGCACCTCATCGGCCAGCTTGACCCCAGCGTCCTGGGCGGGCCCGTCCCTGTCGCGGCGCTGGCGGGCGACCAGCACGCCGCGCTCTTCGGCCAGGGCTGTTTCGCGCCCGGGGACGTCAAGAACACCTACGGCACCGGCTGCTTCATGCTGATGAACACGGGGAACTCCCCCGTGGGCAACGACAGGGGCCTCCTGTCCACAATGGCCTGGCGCATCGGGGGAAAACCCGTCTTCGCGCTGGAAGGCAGCGTGTTCGTGGCCGGCGCCGCCATCCAGTGGCTGCGCGACGAACTGGGCCTCATAAGCAGCGCGGCGGAGTCAGAAACCCTCGCCTCCCAGGTCCCGGACACCGGCGGCGTCCACTTTGTCCCGGCCTTCACCGGCCTGGGCGCTCCGCACTGGAACATGTACGCCCGCGGCACGCTGACAGGCCTCACCCGCGGCACCAGCCGCCATCACCTGGCCCGCGCGGCGCTGGAGTCCGTCGCCTTCCAGTCCGACGACCTGCTGCGCCTGATGGCGGGCTCCCTTGGGCAGGCCCCCACCGCGCTGCGGGTGGACGGGGGCGCCAGCGCGAACAACCTGCTGATGCAGCTGCAGGCG
>CAZJCB010000136.1:0-6162 GCA_964544245.1 uncultured Christensenella sp. | reverse complement strand
CCCGGACTGAATTCTATCCCCTCGTCCACTGTGGAACTTGCTTTGGGAATTTACTTTCCTGATTTTTGCGCGAAACCATGATTTTTCCGCTTGACAAGCACGGAACGGTTTTATAAGATAAGCCTTGCGTCAATAGGCTCATTAGCCCCGGGACTATTGAACAGGATCGCCGCCTGCGACCATCAGGCGCGAACAAACAAGTTTCGGACCTGATCAAGGAGGAGTTACGCTTGAATACCTACATGGCAAACGCTCAGAGTGTTGAGCGCAAATGGTTTGTCGTTGACGCTGAAGGCATGGTGCTCGGACGCCTTGCCAGCCAGGTGGCCAATATCCTGCGGGGCAAGCACAAACCGACCTACACACCGCATGTGGATACAGGAGACCATGTCATTATCCTCAACTGCGGCAAGGTCATACTGACCGGCAGAAAACTGGACCAGAAGATTTACTACCATCATTCAGGCTACGTCGGCGGTCTGAAGGGAACAAAGTACCGCGAACTGATGGCCAACAAGCCGGAGTTTGCGGTCGAGCACGCTGTCAAGGGCATGCTGCCCAAGGGCCCGCTGGGACGCCAGATGTTGAAAAAACTGTACCTATATACCGGAAGCGAGCATCAGAACCAGGCGCAGAAGCCTGAGTCGCTCGAACTGGAACGCTAAGGGGGAGAGAGTACCATGGCACAAGCAGAGTTCAATGCAGTCGGCCGCCGCAAGGAAGCTGTCGCGCGCGTCCGCCTTGTTCCCGGAAAAGGCGACATCATCATCAACAAGCGTGAACTGGACAACTATTTTGGCCTGGAAACGCTGAAGATGTCCGTCCGACAGCCGCTGGTGCTGGTCAATGCGACCGGCTTTGATGTGCTGGTCAATGTGAACGGGGGCGGGCTGACCGGGCAGGCAGGCGCTATCCGCCACGGCATCAGCCGCGCTCTGATCAAGGCAAACCCGGAACTCCGGGGCGATTTGAAAAAGGCCGGTTTCCTCACCCGTGACCCGCGAATGAAAGAGCGCAAGAAGTACGGCCTGAAAGCCGCCCGCCGCGCTCCCCAGTTCTCCAAACGCTGAGCGCACAACAGCCGGCATTCATGCAAAACCCCGCAATCTGCGGGGTTATTTATTCGGGGTTAATCAGGAAGTTATTCCAGGTCTCCCTCCAGGATTTTCCTGCACTCTTCCATCATGGCTTTTTCCTCCCCGGGTAATTCAGGAATCTTCGGGTCTATCCGCTCCAGGGCATCCAGCACGATCTCGCTGACCAGGTAACGCGAGAACCACTTGCTGTCTGCGGGCACGATAAACCAGGGCGCGTCCTGCGTAGCGGTGTTCTCCAGCATCTGCTCATAGGCTTTCTGGTATTTGTCCCAGTGCTTTCTCTCCTGGATGTCGCCCGAGGAAAACTTCCAGTTTTTATCCGGTTCATTGATGCGGTCCAGCAGCCGTTGACGCTGTTCCTCCTTTGACACATGGAGGAAAATTTTGATAACCGTTGTTCCATTTTCCCCCAGATGGCGCTCAAAATCGCGGATCTGCCGGTAACGTTTTTCCCAGATGTCCTCTTTGACCAGCTCAGAGGGGATCTGCGAAACTTTTACCAGGTCGTGCACGCGGGAAACCAATACATCCTCATAGTGGGAACGGTTGAAGATCCCGATTTCACCCCGGCGCGGCATGGCTTTGTTGATGCGCCAGAGGTAGTCGTGGTCGTTCTCCTCGCTGGAAGGCACCTTGAAACTGACGACCTGGGTGCCCTGCGGATTGAGCCCCGTCATGACATGGCGTATCACGCCATCCTTGCCCGCCGCGTCCATGGCCTGCAGAACGATCAGCAGGGCGTGGGTGTTCTCCGCGTACAGTCTCTCCTGAAGTTCCGCCATCTTCATGATGTTTTTCGGGATGCTTCCCTTCTTGACGTCCTCCTTGTCAAAGGATTTGCCTGCATCGGTCGGGTATTCCATCAGGTTGATCTTCTTGCCGCCCGTTATCCTGTAATCCTTGATGTCCACGCTCCGTCTCCTTTCCCCTTTTCCCCATTATACACATTCATAGACCCGCTGCACTCATTTCGCGGCATCTCTGTCAATCACAGGCCTATAGATGCCCGGGCCAATCCAGCATGTGGGGGCCAACGGCCTCATACAAACCTGATTTTTCAAGCGCGGGCCTGAGCACCGCATACAGGAAAGGCGCCAGCAGCACCGCGATGGCCGCGTTCACCGTGGATGTAAGCGCGCGCGCTGGCACCACCACAGCCAGCAGGTCCGGCGTGAACAGGAGGGAGTAGAGGTTGGTTTTCAGCAAAAAGAGCGCCACATAAAGGGCTGCGCCGGCTACCGAACCGATATAGACGATGATGTCCCTGGGCAAACTGTTGCGGCGGTCATTGACAATGATGCCGCAGGCCAGCGCCATCAGCCCTTTGTTGACAAACGTGACGACAGCCTCAGCAAGCGGCGGAACCGCCCCCGCGGCAACCGGGTCGGAAAACCCGTAAACAACATCAAACAGGGCTGAGCCCAGGCCGGATGCCAGCGCGCCCAGCGGGCCGCCAAACAGCATGCCTGCCAAAAGCGCGATGCTGTTCCCAAGGTGGACGCGGGAAGTGCCTACAGGAATGCTCAGAAAATTGGACACAAAGGCCGCCGCGGCCATGACACCGACAAAGGCGATGAGGTACGACGGGCTCCTTGTGCCGGATTTTGACGCCATGACGCTTCCTCCTTGACAAATCAATTGAACCAGTTACTATGATATCCTCATCTGGTATTTTTGTAAGTACCAGTTAACATCTTCTTCTTAGTACCAGAGGATCGTATGGATGATTTGACCTACGCGCTGGAACCGGAGAGCGGCGTCCCCCTATATGAGCAGCTGTACCGCTTCATCGCCCGTGACATAACGCAGGGGCGGCTGCAGGGAGGCATTCGCCTGCCCTCACGGCGCGCGCTGAGCCGGCACATGGGCATCAGCGAGCAGACTGTCAACAACGCCCTTGACCTGCTCAAGGCTGAAGGATTCCTGCGCTCAGAGTCCCGGCGCGGCTGTTTTGTCGAAGAACTTCTGCCTCTGGCACAGACAAGATCCTTTCCATCGTCTGTCAGACAAAAGGAAGTATCCGAACCGGTTTACGATTTTTCTCCCCAGGCGACAGACGTCCAGCTGTTCCCGGCAAAAACCTGGTCAAGGCTTATACGGGAAACGCTGATCATGGAACCTGAACTGCTCAATAAGGGCGATGCCAAAGGCGAATACAGCCTGAGGACTGCGCTCAGTTCTTTCCTGTACCAATATCGCGGCGTTCGCTGCGGGGCTGACAACCTGATCATCGGCTCAGGAGTGGACCATCTGATTGGGACTCTCGGCATGCTGCTGGAAAGGCCCACCCTGGTCGCGTGCGAGGACCCCGGCTATCCGGAAGCGGCCCGCGCGCTGGAACGGCTGGGGCACATCCCCCTGCACCTGGAGATGGATGAGCAAGGGATTAAACCCTCGATGCTTCTCCAGAGCGGCGCGAACCTTGCATACCTTACGCCTGCCCATCAATTCCCCACTGGACAAAGCATGCCGGCTGCCCGCCGCACGGAATTGCTCACCTGGGCGGAGGAAGGCGGGGAGCGATACCTGATCGAAGACGATTACGACAGCGAATTCAGGTACGCAAGCCGTCCGCTGCCTGCCCTGCAGGGCATGGGCGGAGGGGAGCGGACAGTCTATATCGGTACGTTTTCCCGTTCCCTTGCTCCGGGCATCCGAATCGCCTACATGGCTCTGCCGCCTGGGCTGAAAAAAAGATATGACGCCCTGGGGCTGAGAAGCGGGGACAGTGTATCGCGCTTTGAGCAAGGGGCGATGGCCAGGCTGGTCAGCGAGGGGCACTACACACGCCATCTTCGCCGCGCGTGCAATGTCTACAGGAAACGCTGCCAGGCCCTTTACGGTCAACTGGCACAGATCCCGGGGGTGTCGATCAAGGGGCATGAAGCCGGCCTGCACTTCACCATCGGGATCGTGGGAAAAAGCGAAGAGGAACTCATCGCATCAGCGGACAGCATGGGTATCCCGCTCAGGGGGCTCTCGTCTTACTGCAGATACGCAGAGCTTCCGCCTGCGCTGGTCATGGGATTCGGGGGCATCAGGGACGACCAGGTAGACGACGCCGCCACGGCGCTCAGGAAGGCCTGGAAAGTTTAAGGATTTCAGAGATTGCCCGCATACACATGGCGAAGATGCCTGCGGGCAGTATCACAAAGCCGGAGCAGTGCGGCGGGCTCTGTCGGCGCATAACCCTTCGCCTTGTGCCGGGGAAAAAAGCGCGTGAGGTGAAGGGGGATGTCCGGGCTCAGGGAAGAGAGCCAGGCCGAGAGGCTGTCAATTTCCCCAGCGTTATCGTTTTCTCCGGGAACCACCAAAGTCGTCACCTCGACATGGGAAGTCTTGACGGCCTCCTTGATAAAGGCTTTCACCGTTTCCAGGTCTCCTCCCAGACGCCTGTACCATGCAGGCGTAAAGCCCTTCAGGTCGATATTCATCGCGTCTGTCAGTGTCAGCAAGTCCCCGAGTTCTTCCAGGCAAAAGCAGCCATTCGTCACCAGAACGGCTTTCAGGCCACGCCGCCTGAGCAGCACCGCGCAGTCGCGGATGTACTCATGGTTCAGCAGCGGCTCGTTGTAGGTGAACGACAGCCCGATATTACCCCTGTGAACCATACTGGCCGCCAGGGTTACCAGGCCCTCCGGCGGCATCTCCCTCAGCGCCGCATCCGCCTCTCCAGCGAAAGAAATTTCTGCGTTCTGGCAAAAAAAACAGGCCATGTTGCAGCCAAAACTGCCAACGGAGAGGACGTGTGACCCCGGATGGAAGCGGGCAAGCGGCTTTTTCTCAATTGGATCAAGCGCAAGGCTGGTCAGTTGGCCATAGCCCAGCGGGATGATAACATCCTCCCGGTTTGCGCGGGCGCGGCAGGCGCCGGTTTGCCCATTCTCCAGCGCACAATGCCGCGGGCAGAGCGGGCAAACCCTCATTCGTGGCGTACCACCCGAAAACGCTGGAGTTTGACTGGCTCCCGCGTTCCGATGCCAGCTTTCCGCCGTGCAATCCCCACCTGCTCCTCCACGGTTCCTACGCCTTCCAGGTTGGGCAGGAGCAAGCCGCGCCTGATGCCGCTGGAAACGATGACACCATACACAAGAGGATCCAGCTGTTCCTGGGATTGTATATCTTCCGGCTCCTCCAGCACATCCACAGAACAGGCAATGTCCCGGAGCTCCTCTTCTTGGACCGGGGTGAAGCGCGGATCAAAAGCAGCGGCGCTGACCGCGTTATGGATGATTTCATCCGCCAGGCAGGCCTGGACCGGTGAAATGGTTCCAATGCAGCCGCGCAGCACGCCTCCTTTGTGCAAACTTACAAAGCAGCCTGCCCTGGCACTGAGCATTTCCTCAGGCAGGCCGTCCGGCCGGGGCAGGAACTCCCTGAACACCACATAGTGCTTAAAGGACATAGCAGCCAGCTTAACATAAGGGTCATTCCCGGCCAACATCATATCAATTTTTCCTTTCAACCAGAAATGCCCGGCCCACAGTTTCCTCACCGGGCAAGAAGATTCCGACACCGTAGCCAACACCGGTGACACCCTCGTATGATAAAACCTCCGGCTCAACTGCCCGGCCGTCAAACGCACCGGCCATCACGGCGAAACTGCGATGGCCGCACTCCCCCGCCTTTTCGCAGAACGGTTCCTCCATGCCCAGCAGCTCATCAAAAGCTGCGCGACCCATGATGTCCATCAAGGTTTTATCATACTCCGGCCCCTCCGCACGGTAACCGTAGGGCCCGTCAGACTGCAGATAATGGGAAAGATCGCCGCTTGCCACGATGCCTACGCGGCGTCCGAGCGTCTGCGCCGCGTCCCTCAGGCACATTCCCAGGCGGTAATGGCTTGCAAAAGACAGACCGGAGAGGCCAATTCGCACGATGCCATACGGTGGCGGCCAGCCATCCGCCTGTCGCAGGAAATACAGCGGGATCATCGTCCCATGGTCGAGCGAGGTGTCCCTTTCTCCCTGCGTGCCGGCAGGCAGGCGCGTCAGATTCGCTTCATCAATGATCCCTGCAACCAGTTCCCTGTCGTATTTGACTTCAAAGCGCGCAGAAGGCGCGC
>CAZJCB010000135.1:1997-6201 GCA_964544245.1 uncultured Christensenella sp. | reverse complement strand
TCCAGCAGGTCCACAACCCTGTCCCTGTGCTGGTTGCCCAGGATCAGCCGCGCGCCCAGGCCCTTCAATTTTCCGGCGTCCTTCTGCGCCAGGCAGCCCGCGGCCACCAGCTCCCCCTCCGGGTTCAGGCGCTTCGCGCGGTGCAGCATCTGGCGGCTCTTTTGTTCGCCGACGGCTGTCACCACGCAGGTGTTGACGACGGTCACGTCAACCTTCTCCCCGAACTCCTTCGCCTCATATCCGGCTTCCAGGAACTTTTCCAGCATCGCCTGGCTGTCATACTGGTTTACCTTGCAGCCCAGCGTATAAAACGCGACGGTCTTTGCCAATGGCATCCTTTCAAACCAACCTAAAAATCGTTTGCCAGCGCCAGCAGCATCGCGGCCGCGGCAATCCCGGCCGTTTCGGTGCGCAGGATGCGCGGGCCCAGGGTGACGGGCCGGGCGGGCATCTCCCGGATCTCCTCCGGCGTGAAGCCGCCTTCCGGTCCGATGACCAGCGCGACATCCCCGGCGCCGCAGTAGGCGTCCCTCAGGCTGAGGGCCTGTTCCGCTTCATAGGCAACCAGCGCCTGCCCGTGCAGGGAGAGCCGCCCGGGTAAATCAGAAAAAAGAAGCGGTTCCTCCACCTCAGGGATCAGGGCACGGCCGGACTGCATCGCCGCCTCCCGCGCGATCCGGTTCAGCCGTTCCAGGCGCTTCACGCCGCTTTCCGGCCGCGGCACGCAGCGGGCGAACAGGCAGGGAACGATGGCGTGGACCCCCAGTTCCGTCGCCTGGCGGACAATCAGGTCCAGTTTATCGCCTTTGGGCAGCCCCTGGTAGAGGGTGATCCTTGTCCTGGCCTCGCTGCCGGGCAGCGGCTCCCCCAGCCTCACGGCCGCCCGGCCTTCAAGCACGTCCAGCCTGCCCAGAAAGCGGTGACCGGAGAGGATGACCCTCACCGCATCTCCCGGCTTCAGGCGCAGGACCCGCAGGGCGTGGCGGCTGTCCTCTTCGCTGAGGAGCGCAAGGCCTTCCGCGGCATCCCCGCAGAAAAAGTCAGGCATCCCTCAGCCCAAGCAGCAGGGCGACCCATTCGCCCATTTCCCTGCGCTCCTGCAGCCGGTAGCCTGCTTCCCTGTAAACGGAAAGCACGTCCCCTTCCCGGTCCCTGATGATGCCGGAGGCAAGGAAGCGCGCGCCGGGCGCCATCAGGGCCTTGAGCGGCTCCGCCAGGCTGATGACGATATCCGCCAGGATATTGGCGCTGATAAACTGGAACTGCCCGCTGACGTCCTTCGTCAGATCGCCGGAAACCACTTGGACATGGCCTTCCAGCCCGTTCCTTCTGACGTTTTCCTCGGCCGCCCTGACCGCGACCGGGTCGATGTCCACCGCCAGCACGGGCTGCCGGCCCAGCAGCGCCAGCGCGATGGCCAGGATGCCGGACCCCGTGCCGAGGTCCAGCGCCGGGCCGCCTTCGCTGTGCTTTTCTATCATCTCCAGGCACAGGCGCGTCGTTTCATGGGTGCCGGTGCCGAAAGCCATGCCCGGGTCCATCTGGATAACCAGGTCGCCCGGCTGCCGGGCGTACTCCTCCCAGCCCGGCTTGATGACCAGGCGCTCGCCTACGCGCATGGGCTTGTAGTATTTCTTCCAGTTCTCGGCCCAGTCCTCATCCGCGACCGCGAGGCTGTTGTACGCGAGGCTGCCGAAATCCAGCCCGACCTCCCGCTCCAGCCTGCCCAGCGCGGCTTTTGCCGCCCGCGCTTCCTCGAGGGAGGCATACCAGGCTTTCACCTGCACTTTCTCCGGCATCCCTTCGGCCAGTTCCGGGCCGAACAGTTCGCCGAACCCGGGCGTCCGGCCCGGCTCCGGAACGTCCGCCCGGTCAATGATCTGCGTTCCCCTGGCGCCGCAGGACATCAGCAGTTCGGACACCGCGTCCGCGCCTTCGCCCGTCGTCCCCACGCATACCTCGATCCAGTCCATAAGGTCCTCCGCTTCCCGTCTGAGGGGGATTATATCGCGGGGAGTTGCTGCGCGCAATCAACCGGAAAAGGGCACAAAAAAGCCCGGCAGGCGGATGCCGGACCGTTTGGCGTTCTTGATCCAAGCCTGTAACCTTTTACGGCTTTTCCTTCCGCTTGCGTGCCTGGCCCAGGTAGGCGTCCCGCACCTTCTGGTTGTTCAGCAGGCTCATCCCGGTATCCTGCAGGGTGATGCGCCCGGTCTCCAGCACGTAGCCGTAATGCGCGGCGCGCAGGGCGGCGTTGGCGTTCTGCTCGATGAGGAGGATGGTGATGCCCTCCTCCATCAGCCGGTGGATGATGGCAAAAATATCGCGCACCACCAACGGCGCGAGGCCCAGGGAGGGTTCGTCCATCATCAGCAGGCGCGGCTTGCCCATGAGGGCGCGGCCGACGGCCAGCATCTGCTGCTCGCCGCCGGACAGGGTGCCCGCCATCTGCCAGTCGCGTTCCTTCAGCCTGGGAAAACGCTCAAACACGTACTGGATGGCCGTGTTGACCTCCTCCGGGTCCTTCCTGAGGTAGGCACCGATTTTCAGGTTTTCCAGCACCGTCAGGTTGGGAAAGACGCGGCGCCCTTCCGGGACCATGACGATGCCGGCCGAAACGATTCTGGAGGTGTCCCACCCCCTGATGTCCTTGCCGTCAAAGGCGATGCTGCCCGCCTTGACGGGCACCAGGCCGCTGATGGCGCGCAGGGTCGTGGATTTTCCCGCTCCGTTTGCGCCGATGAGGGTGACGATCTGCCCCTGCTCCACGGAAAAGGAGATGCCTTTGAGGGCTTCGATGCCGCCGTAACTGACCTGCAGGTCCTTGACTGTCAACAGGCTCATTCCTCGTCCACCCCCAGATAGGCCGTGATAACGTCCGGGTTGTCCTGCACCTCGTGCGGGGCGCCGTGGGCGATCAGCCGGCCGAAGTCAATCACGTAGATGCGGTCGGAGATGTCCATGACCAGGTCCATGTGGTGCTCGATCAGGAAAACGGTCAGCTTGAAGCGGTCCTTGATCGACTTGATAAACTTCGCCAGATCATCCGTTTCCTGCGGGTTCATGCCGGCGGCCGGCTCGTCCAGCAGGAGCAGCTGCGGCCGGGTCGCCAGCGCGCGGGCGATTTCCAGCCTGCGCTGCTTGCCGTAGGGCAGCGAGGTGGCCAGTTCGTCCCTCACGTCCTTCAGGCCCACCACCTCCAGCAGGTTCTGCGCCTCTTCCCGCATCCGCTTCTCTTCCCTGTAATTGAGCCGCAGGGTCGCGGTGAACAGGTTGCTGCTGCGGTGCAGGTGGGTCGCGATGAGGACGTTTTCAAACACCGTCTGGGTCTTGAACAGGCGGATGTTCTGGAAGGTGCGCGCGACACCCAGTTTGGTGATCCTGTCCGGCGTGTTGACGACGACTTCCGCCGGGAACTCCTTGTGGGTGCCGGCGTACAGCGCTTTCATCCTGCCTTCGGGCCGGTTGCTGACGATCAGGCGGCCTCGGTAGAGCACCTGCCCGCTGGTCGGGGTGTATACCCCGGTGACGCAGTTGAAGGCGGTGGTCTTGCCCGCGCCGTTGGGCCCGATCAGGGCCACGATCTCGCCCTGGTCGATCACCATGGACAGGTTGTCCACCGCGACCACGCCGCCAAACTGCATGGTGACGTGCTTCAGTTCCAGTACGTGCTCAGCCATTCTTCCTGCCCCCTTTCTTCAGGGACAGCCTGGAAGAGATGCGGCTGATGCTGAATTCCCTGTCGCCCATGATGCCCTTCCGGTAAAAGAGCACCACCGCCATGATGATGACGGAAAACACGACCATCCTGAAGCCGCTGCGCATCAGCGGGATCTGGAAGGCGCCGATCATCTGCTCGTTGTCCAGGAAGCGCAGCCACCACTCGCTGGCGGCGACGAAGAGGAAACTGGCGAGGATGGAGCCGGTGATCGAACCCATCCCGCCGATGACCACGATGAGCAGGATCTCATAGGTCATGGCGCTGGTGAAGGCAGCCGCCTGCACAGTGGTCTGATACATCGCCAGCAGCGCGCCGCCGATGCCCGCGAAAAAGCTGCTGATGACAAAGGACATCTGCTTGTGCGCGAAGAGGTTGATGCCCATGGCTTCCGCGGCGATCTCGTCATCCCGGATGGCCTTGAAGGAGCGCCCGTAAGTGGAGTTGATCAGCAGCGCGATGAGCGCGATGCAGACCCCCGCGACG
>CAZJCB010000135.1:0-1987 GCA_964544245.1 uncultured Christensenella sp. | reverse complement strand
GGAACAGGATGGTATTGTAGGTGGTGAACTTGCGCAGCAGGTTGGAGCCGTTGGTGATCGGGCCCAGCCCGTCGTACTGGAACACCGCGCGGATGATCTCCGCGAAGCCCAGCGTCGCGATGGCCAGGTAATCGCTTTTCAGGCGCAGCACCGGCAATCCGATGAGGAAGGCAAAGAAGGCGGCGGCCAGCCCGGCCAGCACGATGGACACCAGCGTGGGCAGCGTGAACTGCACCAGCCCGCCGGCGTAGTACTGGTAGACCTGTGACCGGGTCGCCGTTTCAATGGTGAAGATCGCGTAGGTGTAGGCGCCGATGAGCATGAAGCCCGCCTGGCCGAGGGAAAACAGGCCTGTAAAGCCGTTGAGCAGGTTCATGGATACGGCGATGAGCGCGAAAATCGCGCCTTTCTCCAGCACGGTCATGAGCATGGAGTCGCTGCCCACGACGTTTTCAAGGATATAGATGCCGGCGTAGAGCGCGGCGATGAGCAGGAGGGAAAAGCCCGCCTTTTTGTACCGGCCGCTCCGGTCCATCAGGCTTGCCGCCATCGCGGCCGCGGCGGAGAGTAGGAAGAGCCCCAGGGCAATCAGCGACGGGCCGTTTTTGTAGAAGAACAGCTCAAAGCCGATTTCTCCCCCCAGTTCCAGCTGCCCGGACCAGCCCGAGGTATAGCGCTCCAGGCTGCGCAGGGTCTTGACCCGGTCGCCCTCCCCGATGCTGTCCAGCACGCGCTCGCGCGCCTTGAGCATTTTGTCATCCTGCGCCGCCGCGCCGGCGGGGTCCATGCGCTCCAGCAGGCCGGGCAGGCTGCCCTGCGTGGAGATGGAAAAGACGATCATTGCCAGCGCGCACAGGGTAAACAGGATGGCAAGGGTGATTTTCATCGCTTTCATCCTTTTCACCTACACCTTCTCATAGACGGCCTCGCCAAAGAGGCCGGAGGGCTTGAAGATGAGGATGATGATCAGCAGCGCGAACGTGAAGGCGTCCGAGAAAGTGGTCAGGCCCAACGCCTTGATGATGTTTTCGCAGATGCCGATGATGAAGGCCCCGATGACCGCGCCCGGGATGGAGCCGATGCCGCCGAACACCGCGGCCACAAAGGCTTTCAGCCCCGGCATCGCCCCCGAGACCGGGGTGACGGCGGTGTAATAGGAAAAATATAGCATCGAGCCGACCGCCGCCAGGAAAGAGTCGATGATGAAGGTGACGGAAATGACCTGGTTGATCTTGATGCCCATGAGCTTGGAGGTTTCAAAGTCCTTGCTCACCGCGCGCATCGCCATGCCGATCTTGGTGTGGTTGATCAGCTGCACCAGCAGCACCACCAGCAGCAGGGTCAGCACCGGGGTGACCAGCGTGACCATCTTGGTGGTCGCCGTGTAGATGGTGACCGAGCTGGAGATCCACGGGATGGTGGGGTACTGCTTGGCCAGGCCGCCGGTGACGTACCACATCAGGTTTTGCATCAGGTAGCTGACCCCGATGGCGGAGATCATGATGGACATGCGCGGCGCCGAGCGCAGCGGCTTGTAGGCGACCCGCTCCACCGCGAAGCCGAGCGCCACCGTCACCACGGCCGTCAGCGGCAGGGAGATGTACAGCGGCATCGTCGCGTTCATGTAGACCATCAAAAAAGCCGCCACGGTGAAGATGTCGCCGTGGGCGAAGTTGATCAGCCGCAGGATGCCGTAGACCATCGTATAACCGATGGCGATGAGGGCGTACTGCCCCCCGACGGAAATGCCGGCCAGCAGGTAGGGCAGATTGGCGCGGATAAAATCCGACATGAATGAACCCCCTTGAAGGCAATGGGGGCCGACGAGACATCGGCCCCCATGCCCCGGTCAGACCGGATGGATGGTATGGATCAGTTTACTGTGCGATGCTCTGGACTTTGACAAAGGTCCAGGAGGCGTCGGCGTTGTTGGTCTTCTTGATGAAGGCCTGGTCGCGGACGGCGTCGCCGTTCTCGCCAAAGACGA
>CAZJCB010000134.1:0-6213 GCA_964544245.1 uncultured Christensenella sp. | reverse complement strand
TCCGGTCTGCATGGATTTTTCTTCTCTGTTCTACTCCCCCGTGATCCCGGTGTTCTCAATGCCCTGGATGAACTGCTTCTGCACGAAGAGGTACAGGACGATCAGCGGCAGGATGGAGATGAAGGTGGCCGCCATCTTGTAGGCCTCGTTGAGGCGGAAGGCGCTGCCGGCGGAAGAAATCAGGCTCTCAAACTGCTGGTCAAAGAGGTTGAGCTTCCCGGGCAGCAGTTCGATGGTGCCGGCCACCAGGGTTCCGGTGACGTAGGTCTCGTTCCAGTTCCACACAAAGGAGAAGAGGAAGACCACCAGCACCGTGCTCATGCTCAGGCGCACCACCACGTGGTAGAAGACCTGCAGGGGTCCGGCGCCGTCGATCATGGCGGCCTCGTCCAGGACCCTGGGGATCATGTTGAAGAAGTTGTAGAAGATCAGGATCAGCACCGTGGAATAGATCCCCTGTCCCAGCAGCGCCATGGCCACCTGGGGCAGTGCGGTGCCGATCATCTTGATGGAGGTGGCTTCCTGGAACGTGATGAACATCATCAGCCTGGGCACCATCAGCACGGGCAGCGGCACGATGAAGGCCAGCAGGATCATCATGAACCAGAGGCGCTTGAACTTGAAATCAAAGCGGGAGAAGGCATAACCCGTCAGCGCGGACACCAGCGTCTGGCAACCGGCCAGCAGGGAGGAGAACCAGACCGAATTAAGCAGGGAGACCTCCAGGTTGAGCACCTTGGAAGCGACCTTCAGGTTTTCAACGGAGGACGCCCGCGGCAGCCACTGGACGGCTGGGTCGATGACGTCCTGAGAGCTCATGAAGGTCTTGGAAATGACGCGGATCACGGGCTCAAGGTAGACAAAGCTGATGATGACCAGCACCGCGTAGGTGATGAACGTGCCAAAGCGCCTCCCGCCGCCTTTGATGAAGCCGGCTTTTTTGCCCTTTTTCACGGCAGCGGCACCTCCTTGTCCCTGGGCTCGCGGAAGATCAGGAAAGACAGGCCGATCATCAGGAGCACCAGCAAGCTGTAGATCCAGGCGTAGGTGGCCGCGTAGCCCAGGCCGTTGCTCATGTTGCCGGTCGCGGTGCGGATGAGGGTATAGACGGTGTTGATGTTGTAGGTGCTCAGCTGCGCGATGGTGAAGATGGCGCTGATGAGGGCGATGGGGCGGATCTGCGGCATGGTGATCTTCCACAGCAGCTGCCACTCGTTGGCGGAGTCGATCCGCGCCGCCTCATACATGCTGGGGTTGATCTTCTGGATGCCGTTGATGAACAGCACGATGGGGATGCCGGTAAACCAGAGGATGATGGACAGCTGGCTGAAGACGCCGGCGAGGATGTCGCTGAGGAAGGGGGAATAGCTGTCCAGGATGTTGAACAGGAAGAGGTTGGAAAAATCATCCGGCAGCGCGACGCCGCGGATGACGGTCTGCGAGTCCAGGATCTGCCACATCACCGGGCCGGACATGATGATGACTGGCAGGAAATAGACCGTGCGGAAGAGCGGGCGGCCCTTTTCTATCCGGTTGAGCAGGTAGGCCACGATGAAGGACACGACCACGATCATGAAGGTGTAGGGGATGATCATCATCAGGAATTCGCCCAGCGCCGGCACAAATTCCACGTTCCTGAAGAAGGCGGTGACGTAGTTGTCCCAGCCGGCGAAGCTGATCTCATACCCCCTGATGGTGGAGTTGACCGTGCTGAAGCTCAGGCCGATGGTCGCGGCGAAGGGGAAGAGCGTGAACAGCGCGAAGCCCAGGATCCAGGGCGCCATGAAGAGATAGCCCAGCCTGTTCTGCCGCCTTTCGAAACTCCAGGATTTCTTCTTTTTCACGGCGCGCTCACCCCCTCAAGCACCACCGCGCTCTTTGGCGGAATCTTCCGGCCCTGATAGGTGAGGGGGCTGTCCGTATAGTTGATCCCCACCAGCGCCGTCCTGTCCCCGTCCCTGTACTCGTTGACAGCCAGGCCGTTCTCCGGCACTTCCCTCCCTGTCCACCGCATCCCCTGCACTTTGGACAGCACGCCGTTCAACTGCCCGTAGATGTCCATCACCAGTTCCCTGTACTGCTCAAACTCGGTGGAATACAGGTCCGCGGACAGGGTATCCGTCAGCAGGTGGGAGGGCTGCATGGACAGGATGAAGGAGGGGCTTACGTTGTAGTCGATCATGCGCAGCACGTCCTCCCGCGTGTAGAAGGAAAAGTTGCAGTAGGGGCCGTAGACCTCCATGGTGCCGCGCAGCACCATCTGCAGGAAGGGCACGTCGTCGGTCTGGAAGACGTACTGGGAGCCGCCCACCGGCGCCTGCAGGAAGCGGGTGGCGTACTCCCACAGGTAGAGGTTGGGGGTCTGCAGGTTCAGCTGAAGCCCCTGGGCCGCCTCTGCCAGCGCTTCCCTGTAGGCTGCGACGGAGTCGGCCAGTGTCAAGGTGACGCCCCGCCGGTCATAACTGCTGGTGAGCATCCGGGTCATGCCGGAGACGGTCAGCGAATCGCTGAAGGGCTGCGCGCGCCGCGCGATCTCCGTCAGCCACCCCCCCGCGACGCTGGGCAGGGCGAAGCTGAAATCCGTGACCGGGGCGCCTTCATAGAGCGCGGAACGGTCATAAGCGATGTACCAGGTGTTGATGTGCTTGGCCGCGGTGCCCAGGTAGCCGGTCATGCGGCTGTTGAGGAGGGAAAAATTCCGCGCCAGGCTGACGTCCACGCCTTTATCGGCAAATCGGCGGATGAGCGCTTCAAAGTCCCCCGCCTTGCCGACGCGGCCGTTGAAACTGTAGCGGTCCGGCCGCGCCAGGGTCTCCGCCCCGCTCTGCCAGCCGATCAGGCCGCTGCTGACGTTGGTTAAACCGAGGGAGAGCACCTCGTCCAGGATCGCGCCTGCGTCCCCCGCGGTGGTGCAGACGACCTGTTCGTGCCCGATGAGGCTCCGTTTCATGTCCGAGAGGATAAAGTCCAGCCGCAGCGGGATATCCCCCTCAAGGGCGGTGCGTTCTTTCAGCACCCCGGTCTGTATCAGGTGGCGGCGGTAGGCCAGCGCCATGCCGGTGTAATCGGCGGCGGGGCTGCCGTCCGTGCCGTCCCCATGCAGGAATTCATAGGTCATGCGGACATCATAATCAAACAGGTTTTCACCCATGGCGAAGTATCCGCTGCCCTTGCGGTTGTACACCTTGTAGTACTCGACGTTGTACTCAAAGCGCGGGTAGCAGAAATTGTATTTCAGCCTGAGGTTCTCTTCCGGGCGCATCACGATGTCCAGGTATTCCGCGCCCTTCTCAGCATAGGCCACAAAGGCGGCCTGCCGGTCTCCGTGCGCGATGCCGAACACCGGGGCCAGCGGGTCCCTCAGTGCCAGTGCATCGGTATCCATTTGGTAGTAATAGGTCTCCGTCGCCGGGTCCATGCCGTAGACGTCGCCGGTGTACTCGACAAAGGGCACGGAATTGTCCTGGAAGCGGATGAGCGCCCCGCTGCCGTCCGGCACCAGTGCGTAGCCGGGGACGGCGTATTTGGGCCGCGCGTCGCCGTAGTCGCCGGTCACCGGGTCGTAGAACTCCGCCTCGCCGCCGCTGGCCCCCAGGAAGGGCGTCAGCCACAGCGCCGTGAACACCGCGCGCCCAGCGCCCCTGATCCCACTGGCCGGGACGTCATAGCGCAGGCCTTTCTCCAGCAGGGTGACCTGCACCTCGATCTGCAGGTCGATCTCCTGGAAATCCGCCTCCAGCAGGAAACGGCCGGCCTCCCCCGGGATGGGCCGCAGCGTGCTCACGGCGCCCTTTTCCGCGGCGCTGCCCAGGTAAAAGGTCTTCCCGTCGCGGTATTCGATGGTGATGAGGGAATTGGCAACGCCGATGTAGGTGCTGTTCATGCTCTTCTCGACCGGTTCCGCGGCAAGCAGCTTTTCTTCCTCCGTTTTGGCCTCTTCCACGGCTTTCTTGATGTCCCTGGAGAAGCCGATGTCGGCGCCGGTCTTCCAGATGTAGCCGTTCGCCTTGTCCAGGACGGCGAAGATGTCCCTGTCGTCGCGCCAGTAATAGGCCGCGCCGCCTGTTTCGTACAGCAGCTCGTACGCGTGCAGGGAAGGCGCCGCGTACGCCATGGCCGGCGGTGCGAGCTTGGTGTCCCGCCGGGTGGGCACAAAGGGCGCGGCGGACGCCGCGGGGCACAGCAGGGAGAGGATGAGGAGGAGGACGGGCAGGCGGCGTTTAGCTGAACACATTGCGAAGCACCTCCTCATACAGGGTCTTGAGGAACTCCAGCAGCTGCTCGCCCATGATGAGCACGATGAGCGCCATGACAAAGGCGATGACCATGAAGACGAGGGTCAGCACCGCGCAGCGGACGGTCTCCCTGACGGTGTAGTCGTGCACGTTCTGCAGGCCCAGGAACAGCGTGACCAGCGACCAGAGGACGCCGATGAGCAGGAGGATGGAGAGGATGAAACTCTCGCTGAAGGTCAGGGCATAACTCAAAAGAAGGATGGCCAGGAAGGCCCCCATCACGGGCGCCAGGCTGTAGGCCGGGATCATGTAGCACTGCTTCAGGTCGCCGTCGCCGTCGTTGATGGAGGTCACCAGGTAGTTGCAGGCGATGAACAGCCCCAGCAGGAGGAAGTAACCGACCACCAGCGCCGTGATGTCCATGTCCTCCACCTGGACGGCCTGGTAGATGAACCCCTTGGACGTCTGGTAGAGCATGAAGATGAGGAAATAAACGCCGTAGAGGATGGTGGCGCCCGCCACGCTGCCGCGGTGCCGTTTGCGGACCTCATAAAACCCGTCCACCGGGTGGCGCGGCGTGACCAGGGCGTAGAGCACGTCCTTGAGGACCGGCACCCGGATCAGGAAGGCGGCAAGGCGTTTGAGCAGCCCTTTCCTGCCCTTTTTGCGGTTATGCCGGCGCAGCAGGGCGCTGACGAGGGCCAGGGCCGCCAGGCCGCCGGCGACCCAGGGCAGCCAGACCTGGATGACGTCGTTGCGCACCTCCCAGAAGGCCTCCGAATAGAAGGGGCGGTTGCCGGCGACGCGGAAGTGGTAGATGGCCTTGTCGTATTCCTCGTTGTGGAAATAGGCCTTGGCGGTGCCGTTGTGCGCCAGGACCGACATCTGGTTGAGCCGGAGCACCTCGTTCCACTGCGTGAGGGACTGCTCGTACAGGCCCTTTTCATACAGGCCCATGGCGTCATAGACGGTTTTCGCGTAGTCCGTGGGCGCGAAGGACTGCACGTAGCCCTTTTCCCCGTCCAGCGTCCAGATGAAGCCCTTGCCGTCCACGCACAGCGCGGGCAGCCTGCTGTACAGGCCCGCCACGTCCAGGTTGACGACGTAGGAGCCAAAGAAGAAGATCAGCTCCCCGGCCGGGGAATACATGAAAATGTAGCCCGTCTGGTCGCAGACGTAGATGATGCCCTGCCCGTCCACCCACACGTCGCTGAGCGCGTTGGCGCCGAACACGTTGTCCACGAACATGTTGCCCCCGTCGGTGCGGTGCTTCTTGATGGGGTTGAACCTGGTGGACATGGTGGTGGTGTAGGTGATGCCCGCCCTGTCCACAAAGACGTTGGAAAAGGTCGTGGGCACGCTGTCCACCAGGTTGGCCAGCTGCTCTCTTGTAAACAGCAGGCGCTGCAGGGCCTGGCTGAAGGTGAGCCAGGTCTGGTTGACGGTGAAATAGCCCAGGAACTCCCCGCCCCGGCCCAGCTGGATGACCCCGTTGTACACGCCCTCGCTGACGATGTAGAGGTTGCGTGCCGCGTCCACGGCCACCTTCATGGGCTCATACCGGGTGTCTGCGAAGACGGGGGAGCCGGGCCGCCCGTATTCCTGCAGGAGGGTGAAATCCGGGCCGAACTGGAACACCCTGCGCGCGCCGGGGTCCGCCACGTAGATCATGCCATCCCCGGTGACGTAGAGGCCGCTTGGCGCGGAAAAATCCCTGTGCGCCAGTTCCCCGGCCACGACACCCGCTACCGTGTCATATTTCAGGACGCGCCGGTTGCCGCTGTCCGCGATGAACAGCATGCCCGTGTCGGTGATGAACAGGTCGGCGGGCTTGCTCAGCCCCAGCGTGGTCAGGGTCTTGTCGGGCAGGTAGGCGTCCTGGGTGCGTACCTCGCGGCCCTTTTCGTTGATGGTATAGGTGTAGCTGGTCGCCTTGTTGGCTGATGACGCGAAAGGAAGCAGCATCGCTATCAGCGCG
>CAZJCB010000133.1:0-6325 GCA_964544245.1 uncultured Christensenella sp. | reverse complement strand
CCGCAGGGCAAGGTGCCGCGGGAATACTGGAAAGCCTACCAGAGCATGCTGGGCGACTTCCTGCCGGTGTCCCTGCTGGTGATCCTGGGGGTGTTCGGGCTGTGGCTGCTGCTGAAACGCACGCCGCTGGGCAGGCACATGTACGCCGTGGGCGGAAGCCCCCGCAACGCCTTCGCCGCGGGCATCAACCCGGTCGCCGTGCAGATGAAGGTGTCCCTGCTCAAGGGCTTCATCGTGGGCGTCGGGGGCATCTGCCTGACCCTGATGACGGCCTCGGGCAACCCGCTGCAGGCGGAAAACTACGGCCTTCGTTCCCTCATCGCCTGTATCCTGGGCGGGATGGGCTTCGGGGGCTGGGGCTCGATGGCCTGCGGGGTCTTCGGCGCCTGGTTTTTCGTGCTCATCCAGAACACCGTGTACTATTTCTTCACCTGGCTGTCCAAGGTCATCGCGGGGTTCTCCCTCTCCTCCTACTGGCAGAACCTGGTCAGCGACATCATCCTGCTGCTGGGCCTGCTGATGACCATCCTCACCGCCCGGGAGCAGCGGAACGTGCTCAGGGAAGGCCTGAAGCGGCAATTGAAACGGGGTGAGAAAATTGTCAGCGCCTGAAATGGTGAAACCCGCATTCAGCCTGGGCGGCGCATTCTCCGCCTTCCGCAGGAACACGGCGGCGGTCGCCTTCTCGCTGGCCGCGCTCCTGTTCATCGTCACTATCATCATCAACCCGCAGGGCCTGAACACCATGTTCATCGGCTCGCTCATCCTGATGACCGTGCTCCTCTCCATCTCAGCCGCCGGGCAGACCATCGTGCTCATCGGAGGCGGGATGGATTTCAGCGTGGGCGCGGTGATGTCAGCCGCCGCCATCCTCACCACCTACACCATGGACAGCAAGGACGGCCGCTTCCTTCAGGTGCTGCTGCTGTCCCTCATGATGGGCGCGGCGGTGGGCCTGCTCAACGGCTTCTTCGTGGTCAAGATCGGGCTTCCCCCGATGATCGTCACCATGGCCGTGGCCAACATCATCAGCCGCATGCAGTACGTGCTCACCGCGGGCTCCCCGAGCGGCTACGCCGGCGAGACCTTCCGCAATACGATCATCTACAAGTTTTTTGACGTGATCCCCTCCATCGTGCTCTACGCCGCGGTCGTCTTCCCGCTGATCTTCTGGCTGCTGCAGCGCTCCCGTTTCGGCAAGCAGGTGTACATGGTGGGCAACAACCGCCGCGCCGCCTTCCTCAACGGGGTCAACGTCAACTGGGTCGTCGTGGCCACCTACGTGCTGTCCGGCATGCTGTCCGCCTTCGCGGGCATCCTGGGCGCGGGCTATATGGTGACCGCGCGCTGCGACATCTTCAACGATTACGCCTTCACCTCGCTGGTGGCGGTGATTGTGGGCGGCACGACGTTCGCGGGCGGCATCGGCACCTTCTCGGGCACCGTGGCCGGCGCCCTGCTGATGACGGTGCTGTCCAACCTGCTGACCACGCTGGCGATACCGCAGACGATGCGGGACATCCTCAACGGCGTCATCATCATCCTGCTGCTGATGCTCTACAACCGCGCCAAAGCCGTCAGGCAGTGATCCGCGCGCAGGCGCGCCGGACAGACATAGATTTCCAATGCATAGGAGGAAACCATGGCCTACCAGTACCTGTTTGAACCCATCAAGATCGGCGGCATGCTCGTCCCCAACCGCATCTTCCATGCCGCAACGGACAACGGCGCGGGGCACATCAACGGCGAGGTCTCCCGGCGGGACATCTACCATTACGGCCAGATCGCCAAGGGCGGGACTGGGCTGATCATCACCGGCGCAACAACGCCCGACCAGGCGACCGGCAAGCCGACCGTCAACTGCCTGGCCGCGGACAGCGACGAGCACATCCCGGGGCTGGCCAGGCTGGCGGAAGCCATGCACGAATACGGCGCGAAGGCGGTCGTGCAGCTGCAGCATCCGGGGCGGCAGGCCTCCTGGCCGCGCTACCCGGTCTATTCGGCCAGCGACGTGGTCATGCACATGCCCTGGTCGCAGAGCCATGAGATCCTCTATGAGAACGAGGAAGCCAAGGGCAAGGCTGTCCGCCAGATGGCGGTCGAGGACGTGCTCAGGCTGGTCGACCTGTTTTCCGAATCCGCCTGGCGGGTGAAGCAGGCGGGCTTTGACGGGGTGGAACTGCACGCGGCGCACGGTTACCTCATGTCCCAGTTCATGAGCCCCTACCTCAACCGGCGCACGGACCGCTACGGCGGCAGCTTTGAGAACCGCATGCGTTTCGTGATGGAGATCGTTTCCTCCATCCACCGCAAGTGCGGCAAGGGGTTCCCCGTGCTGGTGCGCTATTCGGCCGACGAATGGGTGCAGGGCGGCAGGGACCTGAAGGAGAGCATCCTGGTCGCCAAGGCGCTGGAAGAAGCCGGCGTGGCCGCGATCGACCTCTCCCAGTGCATCCAGGAAACGCCCGGCTCCGGCTTCTCGCCGATGTATTACCCGGAAGGCTGGACGATGTACGCCTCTGAGGCCGTGAAGAAGGAAGTCAGGGTCCCCGTCCTGAACACCCACGTACTGCGCGACCCGGACCACTGCGAAGCGCTCCTGCGCGAGGGAAAGACAGACATGGTCGGCCTGTCCCGGCAGCTGCTGGCCGACCCCTACTGGCCGCTGAAGGCCAAGTATGGCAAGAAAGACGAGATCCGCAAGTGCATCAGCTGCCTGACCGGCTGCTGGCAGGAAGCGCACATGGCCAAGCACGACCTGCGCTGCGCGGTCAACCCGGCCTGCGGCAACGAGGAATTCGCCCGGATGGAAAAGACGGGCAAGCCCATGAAGGTCGGCATCGTGGGCGGCGGGCCCGCGGGGATGGAAGCCGCCCGCCACGCATCCCTGCGCGGCCACCAGGTGACCCTGTTTGAGAAGACCGGCGAACTGGGCGGCGCCATCCTGGGCTGCTGCATGGTGCCCGGCAAGGAAAAGATGAAGTGGTACGCCGACTGGGTGCGCGGCCAGGTGATGCGGGACAAAAACATCCAGATCAGGTTGAACCACGCCCCGACAGTCGAGGAAATGAAGGCGTTTGACATCGTCCTGAACGCTACCGGCGCCTCCTCCTACGTGCCGGAGATGCTGCGCGGGGCGGAACTGGTCATCCCCTTTGAGCAGGTCATCGCCTGCCCCAAGGTCAAATGCGAATTCCATCCCGGCGGCGGCCGCAGGCCGTTGAAGCTGGGTGAAAAAGTCCTGCTGTACGGCGATCACTACGCGGCGGCGGATACCGCCCAGTACCTGGCTTCCATCGGTAAGAAGGTGACCATCCTCACCCGGAAGGCCCATTTCGCCGAGGATGTGGAGGTCATCCACATGTACGTCCTGAAGAAGCGGTTCGCCCTGGGCGACGCGGAAGCGCTTCAGAGCAAGGCCTACAAGTACCCGGTGGAGGTCATCGAGTCCGCGACGCTGGCCGAGGTCGGCGAAGGTTATGCCGTCATCCAGGACAAGGCCTTCCAGATCACCCGGCTGGAGGTGGACGCCGTGGTCTCCTGCCACACCAGGTCGAACACCACCTTCCTGGACGAGATGAGGGCGGCGGGCATCCCGGTGGTCAACGCGGGGGATTCTGACAGGGTGCGCAACCTCCACCATGCGGTGCTCGCCGGCGCGACGTTCGGCAAGGACGTGGACGCGGGCGCCCTGGTCAACCCCAACCACTCCCCCGTCAACGACCTGCCCCTGGAAATCGCCGCGCAGTTTCAGCTGTGAGCCTCAGGCTCGGCATCGACCTGGGCGGGACAGCCGTCAAGATCGGCCTGGTGGACGGGCAATATCAGCTGCCGTATAAAACCAGCATCCCGACGCCGGACGAATTTACACAGGCGGTCGAAAAAACCGCGGACGCGGCCCTGCGGCTCCTCCATAGCGCGGACATAAGGCCGGAGAGTTTGCCCTTCGCGGGCATCGGCGTGCCAAGCACCGTGCATCCGCGGACCGGGCGCATTGTGCTGGCCAACAACAAAGGCTGGGAAGACGCCCCGCTGAAGGAAGCGATGCAGGCGCGTCTTCAGGTGCCCGTACTCCTCGCCAACGACACAGACTGCGCCCTCTCCGGCGAGGCCGCCGCCGGCGCGGCAAAGGGCTTTGCCAACGTCCTGATGCTCACCCTGGGCACTGGCGTGGGCGGCGCGGTCCTGCTCAAAGGGCAGCTTTTCTCAGGCGCGGACGGCATGGGGATGGAACTGGGGCACACGCCCCTGGCGGCGGGAGGGCGGCCCTGCACCTGCGGGGCGGAAGGCTGCCTGGAGGCCTATGCCTCCGCGACCGGACTGATCGCGCTGACCAGGGAAACGATGGCTGCCTCTCCGGACAGCCTGATGCACCGGGCCGCGGCCGAGGATGACGACCAGGTCACCGGAAAGACCGCGTTTGAGTGCGCGAAGGCCGGGGACAAAGCCGCCCTTCATGTCATCGACACGTACTGCGGCCTGCTGGCCCAGGGCATCGGCGGGCTGGTCAACATCTTCCGGCCCGAAAGGGTCCTCATCGGCGGCGGGGTCAGCCTGGCCGGGGAACCGCTCTTCAGCCGGCTGAACGCGCTGGTCCCCCGCTTTATCCTGGCTTACGGATCCATCGGAGGGCCGGACATCCTGCCGGCCCTCCTGGGCAATGACGCCGGCATCATCGGCGCGGCATACCTGGACCGCGTTCAAGGAAGGAACGATGCGCATGTTTGATTCCCCGAAAACGGAGGCCCTCTACAACCAGCGGCTGGCGCGTTACCTGACCGCCATGGGGAACGGCACCCCGGACCGGATCCCCATCCGCTTCCTGCTGCAGGAGGCGGCGGCGAAGATCGCGGGCTATACCACGCAGGAAGTATCCTGCGACTACAACCTGGCCTTTGAAGCGACGCGCAAGGCCGGTGAGGCGCTGGGCTGCGACTCCGTCATGCTCAACGCGATCTGGAGCACCTATTCCGTCGGCAAGGCCGCCAGCTGGAAATACCTGCACGTCCCGGGGGTGGACGTGGACGGCTCCTCCGTGCTGCAGTTCTCCGAGCCTTCCCGCCCGGAGGACGCCTTCCTGCGGGAGGAAGAATATGAAGAGTTCACGGACGACCCGACCGCCTTCCTGGTCAACAGGTGGTTCTCCCGGGCGACCAGCCGGGTCAGGCAAGCCGGGGAAACTGTGGGCTTTGACCACAACGCCGCGCTGATGGCCGGCGCGCTCGCCTATGCCAATTACATAAACGCGTTCGGCCCCGCGGCGGACAGGCTGAAATACGAATCAGCCCTGGTCAGCGCCAACGCGGGCATGATCAAGGCGCCCTTTGACATCCTCTGCGACAAGTTCCGCGGCTTCACCGGCGCCGCGATGGACACCATCGAACGGCCGGAAGCGGTCCTCAGAGCCTGCGAAGCGCTGATGCCCCACATCGTAGCCAACGCGCTGGGGGGCGCGGACCCGGACAAGCAGGTGCCCATCACCATCTGGGCGCACCGCGGCTGCGTACCTTTCATCAGCCACGAGACCTTTGAGCGCATCATGTGGCCCACGCTCAAGCCTGTGTTTGAGGAGATCATCTCAAAGGGCCACAGGATCCTCTTCTACGGCGAGGGCAACTGGGAGGCGCACTATGGCGCGCTGCGCGAACTGCCCGCCGGCAGCATCATCTACCACCTGGACAAAGGTTCGCCCAGGACAGCCGCCCAGCGGCTCAAAGACCGTTTCGCGCTCAGCGGCGGGCTGAGCTACGACGTCCTCGCCCGCGGCACCCCCGGGGACGTGCGTACCTTCATGAAAAGCCTCTTTGAGGTCATGAAGCCGGGCGGCGGCTATATCCTGGACGCGACGGCGCTGATGCTTTCGGATGTGAAGGAGGAAAACCTGAGGGCCGCCGTGGACTACACCCTGGAGCACGGGGTATACAGCCAGTCCTCCCCGGCGCCCCGCCGCGGTGAAACAGCGGCCCGGAAGATCCCGCCAGGGAAGCGCGCGCCCAACACCGTGCGCCCCTGGGAAGAGGAGTCCGCGGGGTACAGACACCTGTCCGGCGACGTCAGCCTGGTCCGAAGGCAGTGGGAAAAGGCGGATGCCGCGCTGTACAACTACCTCTGGACAACGGTGCTTTGGTGAGCGCCAGGGTTTTCTATTTGGTGTTGCATAGTCGGGGAAAGTATTTCGTGTCAACAGATAATCCTTGCCGTTTATGGGAAGGAACAGGCGCGAACCGGTCCCCTGAAAAGCAGAAATCCCCTGATTGACAAGGGATTTCGTTGGCACCTCTGACGGGATTCGAACCCGTGTTGCCGCCTTGAGAGGGCGGTGTCC
>CAZJCB010000132.1:0-6377 GCA_964544245.1 uncultured Christensenella sp. | reverse complement strand
GCCATGAACTTCTGCCATTCCACGCCCGCGGTGCCGCGGAAAGTGCGCAAGCCCAGCTGCAGTGTGTACATCTTTTCATTGTCCAGGTACAGCATGGGGTTGAAATAGTCGTTCCATTTGGCGTTGAACTCAAACACGGCGATGGTGGTCAGCGCGGGCTTGGCCATGGGGATGACGATGCGCATGAGAATGTTCATCTCATTGGCGCCCTCCAGCTTCGCCGCCTCGTTGTAGGCCATGGGGATGCCCAGGAAGTACTGCCGCAGGAGAAAGACGTAATAGGCGCTGCCGCCGAAAGCCGGGACGATGAGGGGCAGGTAGGTGCCCACCCAGCCGAACTTTGAAAACATGACGTAGGTGGGGATCATGGTCACCATGCCCGGGATCATCATGGTACCCAGCACCGCCAGAAAGATGATGTTCTTGCCCTTGAAGCGGATCTTCGCGAAGCCGTAGGCCACCAGCGAGACCGACAGCAGGGTGCCCAACAGGCAGGTCAGCGTGATGAACACCGAGTTTTTCAGGTAGGTTTCAAAAGGCGCCGAGGTCCAGGCCTTGACGAAATTGTCAAAGCGCCATTCCCTTGGGATGAAGGAAGAGTTCACCATCACCTCCGCGTCGCTCTTCAGCGCCGTGGACACCATCCAGACCAGCGGCAGCAGCACCACGGCGGAGCCCGCCAGCAGGAGGACGGTCGCGATGGCCCGCCCGACGTTCCAGGCGTGGTGGTCATGGGGGTTGTCCCCCGCGCGCCGCAGGGCCTTCCCCCGTGTCAAACCCATACTCATTTGTCCGTCCCCCCTTCGTAATACACCCATCTTTTGGAAGCCGCCATCTGCCCCAGCGTAAACGCCATGATGATGAAGAACAGGAACCAGGCCATCGCGCTGGCCTTGCCCATGGACTGGTCCTTGAACGCCGTGGTGAACAGGTAGAGGTTGTAAAACATCAGCGATTTGTCCGGCCCGCCGTTTTCCACCATGATGTAGGCGGAGTCGTAGACCTGGAAAGCGCCGGAGATACCGGTCACCATCACGAAGAACAGTGTCGGCGAGATCATGGGCAGGGTGATGTAGCGGAATTTCTTCCATTTGACCGCGCCGTCGATCGCCCCGGCTTCATACAACTCCATCGGAACGCCCTGCAGCGCGGCCAGCAGGAGCACCATGGTGCCGCCGGTGCTCCATACCCTCATCACGATCAGCGCGGGCTTGGTCCACGCCGCGTCGTACAGCCAGGCGGGCCCCTTGATGCCCAGGAGGGCCAGACCGTTGTTGAGCAGCCCGCTGCTGGGGTCAAAGATCCACTGCCAGAGCAGGAAGACCGCGACGCCGGACAGCACGCTGGGCAGGTAGTAGACCGTCCTGAAAAAGGACATGAACCGCACGCGCATGTTCATCAGCAGGGCCAGCAGCATCGCGATGATGATGACCATCGGCACGCTGAACACCACGTAATACATCGTGTTCCCCAGGCTCTTCCAGAACATGTCGTCCGTGGTGAATAGGGCGACGTAATTGGTCAGCCCGTACCATTTCTGCACCGCGGTGATGTTGTAGTAGGTGAAGGAACTGAACAGGGAAAACAGCATCGGGTAAGCGATGAACAGGGTGAAGCCGACCAGGTAGGGCGAGATGAAGGCATAGCCCTTCAGGTTCTCCCGCAGTTCGTTGCGGGTCATCCGCAGGAGCTTGCCCTCCTCCCGGTTCAGGGAACGGCGGATAGAGAAGAACAGCGCCAGGAAGGCCGCGCTCACCCCCAGCAGGTAAAAGCACCCCGCCGGGAGAAAGTACTGAATCCCCAGCTCCGCGAATCCCTTGCGGGCGATGGTGCCCCTGGCGCCCAGGACGCTCAGCAGCATCAGCAGGCACAGCGCGGCGATGATGCCCGCCAGGATGGCGGCGCCCCTCAAGGCGCGCCGCCGGGCCTTGTCCGGCCCGAAGAAACTGAAGGCGACGCTGACGTAGAGCCCCGCGATCAGGACCGCAACGGCAAAGGCGTTGAAGGTCAGGATCGCGTTGGAGGCGAACATTTCCCGGATGCCCTGGAAGGAAGCGGAGAAGGCCCTGTCCACTTCCATGGCGTTGCTGAGGAAATGGGTATAGGTCCAGGAAGCGACCTGCGGCATGAACGCCGACGGATTCAAGGCCTGGACCAGGAAAACAGGCAGGTACAGCAGCGGCAGCAGCCGCAGGCCCAGGACCGCGTTGGACGAAAAAGCGCGATTCCTCATGGTGGATCCCTCCGTTCCCTGGCGCGTACTTTTGGGTTTTTTGCTTTCCGGTCTATTTTATGCAGATAAGGACAAGCCTGTCAAGGCAGTTGTCAGATTTTTTCGCGGATTTTCAATTTTCTTCCAATACGGTATAAAAAACCGCCCGGACGGCGGCGTTATTCGGCGTAGAGGATGTTGTCCAGGGGCTCCAGTTCCTTGATGCGCCTGTCGGTGATGACAGGGCACTCGTCCATGTCCGCAACCCTGCACATGTTCACGACACCGTACTTGCTGGAGTCGATCAGGAAATAGGTGACGACGGAATTGCTGATGGCCAGGCGCTTGATGGACAGCTCGCTGGGGTCGTGGTTGGTGATCCCCATCCGCACGTCCATTCCGTTGGCCCCCAGGAAACTCTTGCTGAAACAGAACTCGCCCAGGCAGCGCTCAGCGCCGGAGCCTATGCAGGACATGGTGTGGGCCTTGATCTGCCCGCCGATCATGATGCACTTGATGCCGGCCTTGATCAGCTGATTGATGTGCATGAGGGAATTGGTCACCACGGTGACGCGCTTGCCGGCCAGTTCGTGGATGAGCATGCTGTTGGCACTGGACGGGTCCAGGAAGATGACGTCCCCCTGCTGGATGAGGTTCGCTGCAAACCTGGCGATACGCGTCTTCTCCGCCTTTTGCAGGTGGAGCTTGATCATCACGTCTTTTTCGTAGTTGTTGCCGCCCAGGCGGATGCCGCCGCCCCGGAGCAGCTCGATCTCCCCGCTCTTCTCCAACTGCTTCAGGTCGCGCCTTACGGTCGACTCCGACAGGGCGATGGCGCCCACCAGGTCGGTCAGGTAGGAAACCTCCCTGCCCTGAAGCATTTCCAGGATCTTTTGGCGGCGCAGCTGCGGAATCATGCTTGATGCCCTTCCTTGCCCTCTGATATCTCAGTCATACCACATCACCGCCCTCCCGGCAAGCGGAACCCCGAAAAAGCCAGCCGCGCCGCGAGCATTCTTCAGCGAAGCCGCACCGGCGGACCTCCCCGCCCCTCCCACATCTCCCGCGTGTAGGTCATCGCCGCGGTCCCCTCTTCCGCCGGGAAGCGGAGGTCCGGGCGGAGATCCTCCGGTGCCGGGAGAAGGAGAACGCCTTCATCGTCGTGGACGACAGCGAGGTCTTTCCATGAAGATTTTGTGCGCTTCCCCGGAAGTGCACAGGAAGTGCACAAAGAAGTGCACAACCCGCAGCCCTTGATAAACCTCACTTTTTTGAGCCTGTTTTCCCTTTTGTGACTTCTGTGACTTATTTTTAGGAAAGAGTATAAATTGGGAATGAGGATATATGGAGCGCTGTAAATAGAATCTTGAAAAAAGAGTGCACAAGTTCACAATACCAGAATATACATGAAGAAAAACGAATGAATTCAATGGATCAAAGGGCTATGCACTTTTTGTGACTTGACCAGATTAAGTGCACAGAAGTGCACAGAAGTTTACAGCGGGAAGCCTGGGGCCCGCAAAATCCCCGCTCACCCCTTAGCGTTCCCCGGGGCGGTCCGCTCTTCCTTTGGCAGCGCCAGGCACAGGAGCGTCGCGCCCAGGGTGTTGCCGATGACGGCCGCCAGCACGAAGGTCAGGGCCTTCCAGGCGAAGGCGCCGCTTTGCCCCAGCGCCGCGCCGAAGTAGAAGGTGTCGGCCAGGCTGTTTTCAAACCCGGCCAGGATGAAGGCCGGCACCCCCATCAGCACGCCGACCGTCTTGCCGTTTTCCAGCCGCTTCCAGCCCTCGGCCGCGGTGAAGAGGATCATCCCGCAGAACATGCCGCGCACGAGCGTCACCGGGAAGGCCTGGACCAGTTTGGCCGCCTGCAGCTCCGGCGCGCCGGAGGGCGCGACCATGCCGTAGAGCAGGCCTGTGAGCGCGGCGCCGGCGAGGTTTCCCAGCAGGATGACCCCCAGCGGCCTGAACTGCCGGGCGCAGACGGCCCGCCCGCAGCGCCCCGGATACTGCGGCAAGCCCAGGGCCAGGGCCGCGAACATCCCGAAGGCGAACAGGAAGGCCCCGACGGTCCGGTCCCCCGAGCCCAGGAAGGCCGCGCCGCCCATCCCGGTCAGCACCCCGCCCATCAGCGCGCTGTAGAAGCTGTGCATCCTCTGTCCTCCGGCATTGTGTTCTTTTTGTTCTTCAACGCCAGTATACCATGCCCGCCCCTCGCGTCAAGCCGAACCTTGACAAGGGGCGCATCCCGCCTTAGCATGGCGGCATCACGTCTGGAAACGGGGAAGAGATGGACAGCGAGAAACCAAGCCTGCTCAGGTTATTCCTCTCGGTCTTCAAAATCAGCGCCTTCACCTTCGGCGGCGGCTACGTCATCGTGCCGCTGATGCGCAGGCGCTTTGCCGAGGAACTGAAATGGATCCGGGAGGAGGAGATGCTGGACATGATCGCCATCGGGCAGTCGGCCCCCGGCCCCATCGCGGTGAACACCTCCATCCTGCTGGGCTACCGCCTGCTGGGCATCCCGGGCGCGCTGGCCGCCGTGCTGGGCACCGCCCTGCCCCCGCTGATCGTCCTGTCCGCCGTGTCGGTGTTTTATGACGCGTTCCGGGCGAACCCCTGGATCGCGGCGCTGCTGAACGCCATGCGCGCCGGCGTCGCCGCGGTCATCGCCGACGTGGTGTGGACGATGGGCGCCGGGGTGTTCAAGGCCCGCCGCCCGCTGCCCGTGCTCCTGATGGCGCTGGCCTTCCTGGCGGTGTACGTGTTCAAGCTCCCCATCGTCCTGGTGCTGCTCTCCTGCGGCCTGGCCGGTTTCCTGGACGCGTGGATGAACCGGCGCAAAGGGGCAGGGAAGGGGGGGCAGACGGCATGATGATCACCCTCTACTGGGCGTTCTTCCAGGTCGGCCTGTTCGCCTTTGGCGGCGGGCTTGCGGCGCTGCCGCTCATCCGGGAGCAGGTGGTGGTCATCCACCCCTGGATGGACCTGGCCACCTTCACCGACCTGGTGACCATCGCGGAGATGACCCCCGGCCCCATCGCCCTCAACGCGGCCACCTTCGTGGGCATGCGCGTGCAGGGCGTCCTGGGCGCCGCCGTCGCGACCCTGGGCTGCGTGTCGCCCAGCCTCATCATCGTGCTGGTCCTGGCGCGGCTGTACAGGGCCTGGCGGGACAAGCCGGCGTTCATGGGCGTGCTGTCCGGCCTCCGGCCCGCCGCGGTGGCCCTCATCGCCTCGGCGGGGCTGTCCATCCTCATCCTCGCGCTGTTTGGCGGCAGCCGCGCCGACCTGGGAAGCCTGGACCCGGTCTCCCTCGCCTGCTTCGCCCTGGCCCTCTACGCGCTGCGCAGATGGAAACCCAGCCCCATCCTGGTCATCTTCGCCGCGGGCGCGCTGGGGGCGGGCATCAAACTGCTGTTTGGGCTGTAATGCTGACGGAAGCGCTTATCGCATCCATCCTTTGGAAACGAAAGAATGATTGGGGATCGCATCCCCAAACCCCAGCCCGGGGAGTTCCTCCCCGGAATATGCAAAGACCCATCAACGCATAAAGCCCCCTGGTACTATTGGTTGTCATCATTTGTGAGGGAGGTGGCGGGATTGGCCGGAACCGCGGACCAGGCGCCGTTCAGGCTGTTCATCGCGGCGCTGCTGCCGGAGGAACTGGCGGGCACCCTGCTGGCCGCCCAGCGCCTGCTGGCCGGGAACGCGCGGCGCATCAGCCTGACGCGCGAAGACCAGCTGCACCTCACCCTGCGCTTCATCGGGGAGACCGGGCCGGGGGACAGGGACAGGATCATGGCCTGGTTTTCCCGGCTGCCCGTCCTTTCGCCCGAAGGCAGGCGGATGACCCAGGCCGCCTACGGCGCCTTTCCGGGGCGGGAGGGCCTGACCCTCTGGGCGGGGCTGAACTGCGCCCCCGAGGTCTTTGGGCGCGTGGCGGTGATGGAGACCGCGCTGCGCGACCTGGGCTGCGCGCCCGAGACAAAAGCCTGGCTGCCCCACGTGACGCTCGCCCGGCGCGCGGAACTGGGCATGCCCTTCGGCCCGCTGGCCCCCAAACTGCCCCGGGTGGCCGAACCCATGCAATTGGGGGTATTCGTCCTGTTCAGGAGCGAATTCACCCCGGGCGGGATGCGCTATACGCCGCTGATGAAAATTGG
>CAZJCB010000131.1:0-6385 GCA_964544245.1 uncultured Christensenella sp. | reverse complement strand
CGGCAGGAGGCGGACGGGCGCATCCGCCTGATGCGGCTGCCGGACGAAAAGGGATACCTGGACGTCCTGGACGGGGAAGATTACGCCAGGGACCCGCTCGCCCACCTGCTGGAGAAAGTCCGTCTGAACGGGGAGATCCTGCGCGTGGCGCAGGAAGCGGACGGGTTCAAGTATTTCGTATCGCTGGACGGGAACCCGGCGCGCGTCTTCCTTGTGCGCCACACGCCGGATCCAGAAGAACGGCTCCTGCTGCCCGGCGACCTGGTCACAATATACGGCCGCTATGACGGGCTGGCTCCGTTTGACGGCGCCGGCCTCCTGGAAGACGGCGCGCCCATCGTACAGGCCGACCTTGTCATTTACCGTTTGCCGCAGCCGAAGCGCCTGGCCGCCGACCCCCACGCGGGCACCCGGGAGGATCCCGCGCCCCTGGGTGTGAAGGCGGTGTACGAAGGCTCCTACTGGACGGGCTACGCGTCCTTTGAAATCGAAATGACCTCCAGCAGCCGGGGAAACGCCGCGCTGAAAAAGGCGAAGGAGATGAGCTCCTACAACATCTCCCCGCCCAAAAACCAGGAATATTTCCTGGTCTGGCTCAGGGTGAAAGCCCTGTCCGCCCCGAACGGCAGGGCGGAGATCGGCAACGGGGATTTCTACTTTGTCAGCGCCGCCGGCGGCGAGTACAGGCAGCATTTCCTGATCAACGCGCCGCAAACCCTCCGCAACCTGTACAACGGGGGGGAGCACACCGCCGTGATCGCCTGCCTGATCGACAAGGGGGATAACCCGCTGGTCGTCTATCAGCCTGAGTCATCCTCCCCCCTGTGGTTCAACCCGAACCCTTGAAACGGGGGTGAACAGGAATGAAGAGAACGAAAGCCTGTCTGTGGGCGCTGCTGTGCCTGCTGGGAATGGCTTCTGTCCTTGCGGAAACGGCAGCCTCAGCGCTTCCCCTGCCCGCCGCTTACGGCGACAGGGGCCCGAATGTCCGGGCGCTCCAGGCGGAGCTTGCGCGCAGGGGTTATTTCCAGGGCGAGACGGACGGTACGTACGACGGCCTGACCGTCCAAGCCGTGGAACGCTACCAGAAGGCCCGCGGGCTGCCCGTCAGCGGTCTGGCCGGCGATGAGACGCTGCTCGCCCTCCTCGCGTGGACAGCCCTGGACAGCCCATCCGCCGGCGCGGGGAGCGAAGCGCCTCCCGGCGGGGAGGCGGTCAGCGGCTCATCGGGTATCCCGCCGTCCAGCGGCCCCGGGGACCGCGGCAGCCACGTCAGGCAACTGCAGCAGGCCCTCGCAGACCTGGGCTACCTGCCCTCAGGAGGCGATGACGGCGTCTATATGGAAGCGACCATGCGGGCGGTGGCGGCCTTTCAGCGGGACCAGGGGCTCCGGGCAAGCGGCAGGGCGGACGGGGATACCCTGCGCGTGCTGTTCACCAAGCCGGCTGACGCGGCCGGGGAAACCCGGATGCCGAACTGGTACGGCGGCGGCAGCGGCCTCATCCCCTGGGGCGCGGTTTTTGAGGTCAAAGATGTCCGGACAGGGATCGTCTTCACCTGTTACCGGATGATGGGGACCAGCCACCTGGACGCCGAACCGCTCACGTCCTGGGATACCATGGCCATAAAGGAAGCCTACGGCGGGGACTGGAGCTGGAACAGGCGGCCCGTGCTGCTGCGTTATCAGGGCGAGGTCTACGCCGCCTCGATGAACGGCATGCCCCACGGCTACTACTCCAACCGCGCCAATGCCATGAAGGGCCATTTCTGTATCCACTTCTTCGGCAGCCGCGGGGACACCTCCCAGCTGATCGACTCGGCGCACCTGAACTGCGCCTTTGAGGCGTCCTTTGCCCGATGGGATGATGTTCCTATAACAGGAGAAACAAAGCGCTGAGCGCCTTGCAGTTTCAGACCGACAGGCTCCAGCCCTCGTCGTTGTGGTAAATCATCCTCCGGCTCATGCCCCCGTCGACCACCAGGGTCTGCCCGGTGATGAAGGAAGACTCCCCAGAGCACAGGAACAGCACGGCGGCGGCAATGTCCGAGGGCGTCCCAACGCGCCCGGCGGGGTGCTGTGTCATGTCCGCGCCGGAATAACTCCCGCCTGTGGTGTCGATCCAGCCCGGGGCGACGGCGTTGACCCGGGCGACTCCTGCCAGGCTCGCCGCCAGCGCGTGGGTGAGCGCGGTGATCCCGCCCTTGGCGGCGGAATAGCTCTCGGTATGCTTCTGGGATTGGAAGGCGCGGGTGGAGGAGATGTTGACAATGGACGCCCCCGGCGCAAAAGCCGGGGACAGGAGTTTGCTCAGGTAGTAGGGCGCGGCCACGCCCACCCGCTGGACGTACAGGAAATCCTCGTAGGAGCAGCTGTCCAGCCCGCCGCGGCTGAGCATGGCGTTGTTGACAAGGAAGTCGATGGAAGTGAGCTCCCTGACGCAGCGCTCCGCGAAACGTTCCAGCGCCTCCGGGTCCGCGATATCGCCCTGAACGGACAGGTCAAACGGTTCGCCGCACGGTTCCAGATCGATCACCGCCACCCTGGCGCCGGCTGCCCTGAACGCCCTGGCAATGCTTAGCCCGATGCCGCGCGCCGCGCCAGTGACGACAGCGTTCCTGCCCGAAAAATCCATCCTGTCCTCCTGTATGCCATTTCCAGTCACCTGCCGGAAACGAGCACCGGCAGCTGGACCGCGCCAAGGCCCTCGACAAAGGGTTCCAGCGCGAAGGGGGTATCCGCCTGGATGATGTCCATCACTTCCCGGGCCATTTCACCCGTGACCGGAATGGGCTGGAAGTTGTTGCGCGGCGCGGTGCCGGAGATGCGGTAGGGGTGGATGGTCAGCCGCACACCGGAGAAACCAAGGCTGTCAAAGAGCATCTCGGCCCCCAGGATCATGGTGGGATATTCGACTTCCCGGGGCTTGCGGTTGCCGCCGTAACAGAAGTCCCCCAGGCTGTAGACGATCATGCGCTCCCGGTAGACCTCCATCCCCTGCAGCACGTGGGGGTGGTGCCCGATGACCAGGTCCGCCCCGCAGTCGACGGCCCAGCGCATGTCCTCGGTCTGGGAGTCCCGGTGTTTCTGCCAGTACTGGCGACCGCCATGGTAATTGACCACCACGGCGTCGCAGCCATCCTCCGTTTTCAGGCGCGGTATTTCAGTTTTCAGCCACTCGCGGCTGCGGTCAAAGCTGCCGGACCAGAACCCCAGGAAGGCGATCTTCACCCCGTCCTTTTGGAAGAAGCAGGCTTTCTCGTCCAGGCACCATTCCACCCCGGCAGCGTCCAGCGTGTCCTTTGTTGACTGAAGGCCGGTCTTCCCGAAATCCGCGGAGTGGTTGTTGCCCAGGGTCACCCCTTCCACGGAGCCCAGGGTCAGGACGCCCACATATTCCGTCGCGCCCCTGAAGTTCCACTTCAGGGTCTTGTTCTGCCCCTTCGCGCTGTCCGCCAGCACGCCTTCGAGGTTGACAAAGGTGAAATCGTCCCGCGCGAAAATGTCCTGGCAGTGGCGCAGGAAATAACTGTAATCATTCTGCTCCTGCGCCATCACCTTGAAGGTGCCGATGGAATAGTCCATCCAGCCCTCGTGCCCGCCCAGGGTACAGTCCCCGGCGAAGGACAGGCGAACGCTCCGCGTTTCCTCCCCGGCCGCCGGCAGCGCCGCCAGCAGAAGGAATACGGTCAGCGCAGCCCGCGCGAGCGTTTTCACGGCGCCCTCCCTTCCATATAGGCGTCGGTGAATCCGATGCCCATGACCTCGTTCTGGGTACGGGCGTTGTCACTGACGCCGCTCTTGTCCAGCTGGTTGAGCTGCCTGCCCATGAAGACCATCGCGCTGGTCCAGCCGCCGTCCAGGTTGAAGGCGGTCACGCAGCCCAGCTCCTTCATCAGGCCGGCCACCTCCAGGCAGGTCATCCCCTTGCTGGGCCTGATGCGCCCTTCCACGATGACCGCCCAGTAATGCCCCCTGCTCACCATGCCGACGGCGGCGCGCGGTTGGAGCGTGGTGCCGTAGGTGGTGTAGGAGGTGTTGATCTCCCCGTCGCGGATCAGGTAGGGCCCGAAGGACAGCACGTCCCGGGCGCCCAGGTCCAGCAGCTCCCCGGAGGTCAGTTCCCCCGCCTTGTACACCCGCATGTCGCCGTCGGGGAACAGCGCCATCATGTCCAGCGGCGGGTAGATGTTGCGCGTGGGGGATGGCGGGCTGTCCACAAGGACCTCCCCGCCCCTGATCTCCACGCCGATGGCGTACTTCTTCCCGTCCGCCTTCGCCCGCCCGATGCGGTAGATAAAGTAGTCGCCGTCCATGGAAAAGACGAGGTTGTTGTTCCTCGCGATAACGGCGGGCTTTTCAAGGTACTTTGTCCGGTCCTCCAGCATGTGCTCGCGGTCGTGGCTGACCATACGGAAAGGCTGCGCGCCTTCCCTGAGGAAGATTTCCGCACCCAGCCAGCGCAGCGGCACGGATTTGTCCTCATGCCGGGTAATGACGATGCGCAGGTCCTGGGAGGCGTAGCGCCATTGGCCCATCTCCCCGTCAATGAAAACGTATTCCGGCTCGCCCGCGGGCAGGAAACCCTCCCCTGTCAGGGGCGGAAAGCCTTCCGTTGACACGCTGCCCGAGGGCCGCATGGTGGGGACCGGAATCGGCAGCGGGGTGGGGCCGGGTGTCGGCAGCGGGCTGCTGTCCAGCGTCAGGGCAAAGGGGTCTTCCCTGCCGCCGCTGCCGGAGATCCCCGTCAGCCGGTCCAGGTTCAGCCTGATCAGGGGGCGCACGCCGATGTTTTCCGCGTCCGCGCGCGTGTAGCCCAAAATGCCCCCCTCCAGCACGCGGCGCTGGGCGCCCTTGATGCTCTGCGCCTTATCGGAAATCCAATAGCTCGCGTCCCCCTTGCCATAGGCGAGGAGCCCCTTGCCTATGGCATAGTCCGTACCCGCGGCCGTCCGGTCGGCATCCCGGAGGAAGCCCAGGGACTCGTCCCGCAGCAAGGCCGCCGAGGGCAGGGTGACGGCCATCCTCCCTTCTCCCGGAGCGATTGCGCTACGCTCGGCGTCGCTGAAGGCATGCGGCAAGAACTCCTCCCCAAGCCATACAGCGAGGGTGGACTCCCCAAAATCGCCGTAGGGGCCGCCCTGGTGGACCGGCTGCACGTCCAGCACCGCCTCGCTCAGGAGAGAATCCTGCGCCCCGTCGCTTGTCAGCACGCGCCAGAGGATGGGTGCCTCAGAACCGTCCTCCCCGGCTGGCCAGGACCCGAAAACCGCCCAGGCGTGCCCCTGCGTTCCGGAGTAGCCGCGCAGACCCGATTCGGCCGGGACGGAGAGCGGCAGGAACAGCAAGACCAGCAGCAGGGTGCGAAGGCGGTCAAAGGTCATGGGCACTCCTTTCAAACGGGCGGGAATTACTAAACGTCAGGGGCCAAAGGGCTCGTACACGCCGCTACGGAATACCCTCTTGACGACGTCAAAGCGCGGGTGCTCCCGCCAGCCGAAGCTGGTCGAGCGGCTCCATTCGTACTGGATATGGCAGCCCGGCAGGGCGGCCTCCAGCTCGGCTTTCTGTTCCTCCGTCAGGAAGTTGTCCGGGATCCACAGCCTTTCCAGGGATTTCAGGCCCAGCAGCGGGGTGACGTCGCTGATCCGGTTGCGGCAGAGGTTCAGGTCTTTCAGGCGCGTGAGCCCCGAGAGCGGGCCCAGGTCGGTGATGTCGTTGAAGAAGAGTTCCAGGTACTCCAGGTTAGGGAGCGAGGCGACGGGCGTGAGGTCGGTGATCCTGTTGTCCGCCAGGATGAGCACGCGCAGCTCCGGCAGGGCCCGCAGAAAGGACAGGTTCCTGATGTCGTTGTGCCCCAGGTCCAGCGCGCGCAGGTCGGGGCAGTGTTTCAGAGCTTCAAACCGCGCTTCCGGATACCGCTTGTCATCCAGGGTGTTCAGGGTGGACCAGGCGGTCTGCCTGGTGGATACCGTTCCCTTGACCAGGCTGAAGGAGCAGTCAAAGCGCACGCCGGGATAATCGGCGATCAAACCTTCCAGCTGCGCCACGCTCAGCCTGCTGTTCCTCATCACCACCCGCTCCAGCAGGGGCAGCTGGTCCAGGTAAGCGCGCAGCTTGTCCAGGTTGACGATCTTCATGTCCCCCAGGTCCAGCGTTGCCGTGTCCCTTTGCACCGTGACCCGGTCATAGAGCGTCAGGGTTTCCCCCGCCATGGCAGGGTTTGCCAGCAGCAGGGCCGCCACGGCAATCAGCAGGACCCGCCTCATGTTTCCCATCTCATCCTCCCACCGCCGCCTTGCGGGCAAGCGCGTACATGCCCGTAACCGCCGCCAGCATCAAAGCGTAGATCAGGTAAACGCTCAGGGTCGTCTTGTCAAGGGCGA
>CAZJCB010000130.1:3594-6411 GCA_964544245.1 uncultured Christensenella sp. | reverse complement strand
CCCAGAGCGCCAGGTAGACCGCATAGATAAAGGCGACGATGGCCGCCAGCAGCCCGATGGCATAGACAGTATTGAGTCCCAGTTGCATTCCTTGAAACCTCCTTGATACTCCATTCAATCCCAGTATAATATACAACCCCCGCCAAAGGAATGCCAGCCCTGGGCCGGTATTTTTTCGGGATATTTTTGTTCCCGCCCCCAAATCTCCGAAAAGGACAAGTTTTGCCGCGGGCTCAAGTACCGGAAATAGCGGGCCCGAATGACCGGGCGGGCTCTCCTACGCATTTTGGGGGAAGAGAAGCCGTCCAATTGCGGCAATGTGCGGAATATTGCACGGCACAGGCTCGGGACATATTGACAAAACCTGATGTGAGGGCTATGCTCCGAATCATCAGGAATTCTTGATTTGGGGAGGACGAGCATGGCGGGAAATTACTTGGAGGAAGCGGCGGTTTTCAAGGCTTTCTGCGACGAAAAACGCCTTCGCGCGCTGGAACTGCTGCGGGGCGGTGAGAAGTGCGCCTGCGTGCTCAATGAGGAACTGGGCCTGCCGCAGTCCACGCTCAGCTACCACATGAAGATCCTGTGCGAGTCCGGCGTGGTCACCCCGCGCCAGGAGGGCAAGTGGACGCACTACAGCATTTGCCCAGCAGGCGTCCGCAGGGCGCAGGACATCCTCAAAGGCTTCGCCGCCGCAAGGGCAAAGCAGGGCGAATGCCCTGCGCGGTGCGCGGGGATATAAGGCCTCCGGGAACAGACGGGGGACTTCATCCCCCAAAAAGCCAGCTAGGGCTTTCGGCCCCTGACCCATTTTTAGGGAAAGATATCTCAATACTGTTGAAAGCGGGAAGATAAAGAGTGCAAGTACTGAAAGCCGCCTGGGACTTTTTCCAGAACCAGGTCCTGGGTATGAGATGGCTGAACGCGCTGATCGGGGACCTGCTGGGCGCGCTGGGCCTGGGCGCGGCGAACGGCTGGGTGGGCAGCCTGCAGGTGTTGCTCTATGACGTCATCAAGATCGTGGTGCTGCTCTGCTTCCTGATCTTCGTCATCAGCTATGTCCAGAGCTATTTCCCGCCTGAACGCAGCAAGAAGATCCTGGGGAGGTTCCACGGTGTCGGGGCGAACGTCGTCGCCGCCCTGCTGGGCACGGTGACGCCCTTCTGCTCCTGCTCGTCCATCCCCCTGTTCATCGGCTTCACCTCAGCCGGCCTCCCCCTGGGCGTGACGTTCTCCTTCCTCATCTCCTCGCCCATGGTGGACCTGGGCTCCCTGCTGCTCCTGATGAGCATCTTCGGCGCGAACGTGGCCGTCATCTACGTCGTGCTGGGGCTGGTCATCGCGGTCGCCGGCGGCACCATAATCGAAAAACTTCACATGGAGAAGTACGTGGAGAGCTTCATCCTGACCGCGGGGAGCGTTGATATCGAGGCACCTGACCTGACAAGGCGGGACCGCCTGTCGTATGCCAGGGAGCAGATGCTGGCGACCTTCAAAAAGGTGTTTCCCTATATCCTCATCGGGGTCGGCATCGGCGCGGTCATTCACAACTGGATCCCGGAGGACTGGGTCGCGACAGTGCTTGGCAGCAGCAATCCCTTCGGCGTCGTACTGGCGACACTGATCGGCGTGCCGATGTACGCGGACATCTTCGGCACCATCCCCATCGCGGAGGCACTGCTGGGGAAAGGCGCTCTGCTGGGCAGCATCCTGGCCTTCATGATGGCGGTGACCACGCTGTCCCTGCCCTCCATGATCATGCTGCGCAAGGCGGTCAAGCCCAGGCTGCTGGCGCTGTTCATCGCCATCTGCACCGTCGGCATCATCATCGTCGGATACTTCTTCAACTTTCTGCAGGCCTACATTCTATAATGTCGGAGGAGAAAGACATGGCCAAGACCTGGTATCCTGTCATTGATTACTCGGCGTGCACAGAATGCGGGCTTTGCGTCGAGGATTGTCCGCACAGCGTGTATGACTTGGGTAAATTGCCGGTCCCGGTGGTCAAACACCCAGAAAACTGCATCGACCATTGCCACGGCTGCGGGAACCTGTGCCCGCAAGGCGCCATCACCTACGTGGGCGACGATACCGGCTGGACGCCGCCCAAAGGCGCGCCGGCGGACGGACAGGCTCCCTGCGGCTGCGGCGGCGACTGTGTGCCGGAGAAGACGGTGCTGGTCGAATACCTTTACCTGGACCTGAACACCTGCGAGCGGTGCATCGGAACGGACCAGGAACTGGTCGGGGTGCTGGACGTCCTGACCCCCGCGCTGCGGCTGGCCGGCTATGACGTGCAGTACCGGAAAGTCGAAATGTCCACAGCGGAACTGGCGCGGCAGTATCATTTTCTCTCCTCGCCCACCATCCGCGTCAACGGCCTGGACATCGGCGGGCCGGTGAAAGAAAATGACTGCGGCTGCTGCAGCGAGATCAGCGGCACGGACGTAGACTGCAGGGTCTGGGAAGCCGAGGGGGAAACCTATGAGGTGCCGCCCAGAGAGATGCTGGCGGATGAGATCCTGCGGGCCGTCTTTGGCATAGCGGACAGCCCCTGCGGCTGCGGCGAGTATGAAATGCCGGAGAACCTGGTGACGTTCTACCAAGGGAAGGACCGCAGCGGATGTTCCTGCGGAGGTCCATGCACTTGATGGACAGGAAGAAGTTCGTCAGGATCGGCGTCCCGCTTCTGATTATTCTCCTGATTGCAGGCGTATGGTATATCAAGAACCGGGAGCCGGCCGAGCCTGTGGCCGCGGACATTTCAGCTGAGGCATCTCCCGGCGTACCTGTTATTACAGGCATCGTCAGCGATCA
>CAZJCB010000130.1:0-3584 GCA_964544245.1 uncultured Christensenella sp. | reverse complement strand
GGTCCCGAACGTCATCGGCATGACGAAGGCGCAGGCATCGTCAGCGATCAGGAAACCGCGAAACCACCGACCGCAGAAGAATCGATAGAAGCGGCTTCCGGCGCACCCGCCGCGGCGGACGATCCCAATTTCGCGCTCCACACGGAGCAGATCGATCTCGAGGTACTGGCCATCTACAAACTGCCCATGATCCTCGACTTCGGCTCGGACGACTGCATCCCCTGCAAGGAGATGGCGCCGGTGCTGAAGACCTTGAACGCTGAGATGAAGGGCAGGGCCATCATCCGGTTTGTGGACGTCTGGAAACACGCGCATGGCGCGGATGGCTTTCCCATCCAGGTCATCCCCACCCAGGTGCTCATCAACGCAGACGGCGCGCCCTATGTGCCCGGCGGGGCGATGAAAAGCTCGGGCATCCGGTTTACGATGTACACCCTGAAGGAAAGCGATGAGCACGTGTTCACCGTGCACCAGGGTGGACTGACGGAAGAACAGATGCGTCTGATCCTCATGGACATGGGGGTTGAATGATGGACGGCATCCTGGACAGGCTGGCGAACCTGATTGAGGGGAACGCCTATGTCGCGCCGCTGCTGGCCCTGCTGGCCGGCATGCTGACGTCCGTGACCCCCTGCTCCCTCTCCAGCATCCCCCTGGTGGTCGGGTACGTGGGCGGAACCGGGCAGGACGAGCCGAAGCGCGCCCTGCGCCTGTCACTCACCTTCGCCCTGGGTTCAGCCGTCACCTTCACCGTGCTGGGCGTCATCGCCTCCATGGCGGGCAGGCTCATCGGCACTTCCGCTTCCTGGTGGTACCTCATCCTGGGGGTGCTGATGGTGCTGATGGCGCTGCAGACCTGGGAGGTGTTTGAGATCATCCCCTCCAGCTACCTGATTTCCAAGAATAAGAAGCGCGGATACCTGGGCGCGTTCATCGCCGGCGTCTTGGGCGGCATCTTCTCCTCTCCCTGCTCCACCCCGGTGCTGATCGCGCTGCTGGCCATCGTGGCCGGCCAGGGCAGCATCCTCTGGGGCATCCTGCTCCTGCTGCTCTACTCCGTCGGGCACGGCATCCTTGCCGTCGTGGCCGGCACCTCGGTCGGTTTTGTCCAGAAACTTACCAGGAGCCATAAGTACGGCAGGGCGAGCCAGGTGCTGAAAATCCTCATGGGCGCGGCCATCCTGGGAATCGGCCTGTATATGTTCTACCTGGGCTTCTGATCCCCGCGGCAGGCGATTGGTCTGAAAAAGACTTATCAAGTTTGGAGGCGAACCATCACGCAGCATCATCACGATCATCATCACCACGCCCCTAATGGAGAACCGGAGCTGTCCGGCCGCAGGATTTTCTGGGTCACGATGCTCAACGCGGCCATCACTGCGGCGGAGGTCGTGGGGGGTTTGCTCTCCGGCAGCCTGGCGTTGCTGTCGGACGCGGTGCACAACCTCAGCGACACCATCGCGGTCGCCATGTCCTACGTCGCCTGGCGCATCTCGCGCAAACCCAGGGACCCGAAGCGAACCTTCGGCTATAAGCGGGCTGAGATCCTCTCCGCCTTCATCAACTCCGCCATCCTGCTGGCGGTGCTGTCCATCCTGCTGTTTGAGGCGGTCAGGCGCATCCGCAGCCCTGAAACCATCGACAGCACGCTGATGATCATAGTCGCGGTCATCGGGCTGCTGGCCAACCTGTTTTCCGTGCTCCTGTTGCAGAAGGATTCCAAAAGCAGCCTGAACGTCAAAGCCAGTTACCTGCACCTGATCAGCGACACGGTGTCCTCCGTGGGTGTCGTGATCGGCGGCCTGCTCATCATGGCCTTTGGCATCACCTGGATCGACCCCGTCATCACGATCTTCATCTCCCTGTGGATCCTGAGGGAAACGTGGCGCGTGATGAAAAAGGCGGTCGCCATCCTCATGCAGTCCGCGGCCACGCTGGATTATGAGGCGATCCGGAAAGACGTTGAGGGCATCCCCCGGGTGAAAAACATGCACCACGTGCACACCTGGATGAGCAACGAAAACACCGTCTATTTCGAGGCGCACGTCGACATGGAGAACATACCATTGTGCGAAGTGGGCCCGGTCTATGAGCAGATCGAACACCTGCTGAAAGAGCGTTACGGCGTCAGCCACGTCACCCTGCAGGCCGAATCGGACGCGTGCTGCGACAAGGCGATGTTTAAATGCTGAGGACGGCGGCATTTTCCAGGGCTGCCTCAGTTCGGGCATCCGGGGCAACAAATCTTATTTTGTGAGGAAATGAGCATGGCATTGTTTGGAAAGAAAAAGGAACAACCCGCGGCGTCCTGCTGCGAAGGCTGCGCCGGCTGCACACCGCAGAACATGGAGAAAGCGGAAACGGCAAAGGGAGAAGGCCCGTCCGTCAAGATCCTGGGCAGCGGCTGCGCCAAGTGCAACGCGCTGGAAGCCTCAACCAAGGCCGCGCTGGAGCAACTGAACATGGACGCGGCGATCGACCACGTGACCGACTTCGCGAAGATCGCGGCATACGGCGTGATGACCACCCCTGCCCTGGTTGTGGACGGGAAGGTCGTTTCCTACGGCAAGGTGCTGAAAACGGAAGAAGTGGTCAACCTGTTGAAAAAGGTCAGGGGATAAAGGCTGTGATCGCAGTGATTGACAGGCGGAAGTGCGCTTCCGATCAGCGGATCTGCAAACCCCTCAGGGAATGCCCTGCAGGTGCGATATCCTGGGTGGAGGACGAGGACGAGCCGCTCGGGTCCCGGATGGAAATCGATCCGGAAAAGTGTGACGGCTGCGGGATCTGTGTGCCGCTGTGCTGCGGCAACTGCATAGAAATGGGGCGATAAGCATGGAGAAAAGGAAAAGCGGCATTGGTTTCTTTGAGAAATACCTGACCCTGTGGGTGCTCCTGTGCATGGGGCTGGGCATCCTCATCGGCCGGTACATGCCGGGCGTTCCGGCCTTCCTGGGGCGCTTTGAGTACGCCAGGGTCTCCATCCCCATCGCCATCCTCATCTGGCTGATGATCTACCCGATGATGCTGAAGGTGGATTTCCAGAGCATCCGCAACGTGGGGAAGAATCCGAAGGGGCTGTACGTGACCTGGGTGACAAACTGGCTCATCAAGCCCTTCACGATGTTCGGCATCGCGTGGTTCTTCTTCCATGTCGTGTTCAAGGCGCTGATCCCGGCGGACCTGGCGAAGGATTACCTGGCCGGCGCCATCCTGCTGGGCGCCGCGCCCTGCACGGCGATGGTGTTCGTGTGGAGCCACCTGACAAAGGGGAATCCCGCCTACACCGTGGTGCAGGTCGCCACCAACGACCTGATCATCCTGGTCGCCTTCACGCCCATCGTAGCCTTTCTCCTGGGTGTGGGCGGTGTGCAGATCCCCTGGGACACCCTTCTCATCTCCGTCGTGCTGTTTGTGGTCATTCCGCTCGCCGGGGGAATCCTCACCCGCACACAGATGATCAAGCGCAAAGGCGAATCGTATTTCAAGGACGTGTTCCTGCCCAAATGGAACAACATCACGGTCGCGGGCCTGCTGCTCACCCTGGTCATCATCTTCTCCTTCCAGGGCAAGGTCATCCTTCG
>CAZJCB010000129.1:0-6427 GCA_964544245.1 uncultured Christensenella sp. | reverse complement strand
CGCCCTGGAGGAGGTGCAGGCCGCCCATAAAAAGGTTGAACCTGCGCAGGGACGGAAAGCTCGTTTTTTTCTCCATGGCTGTCACTCCTATTCTGTTGTATGCCCGCGGGTGGTTTCAGGGTTCGCCGGAAGTGGGGGCCGCCGCCCGCCGGAAGGCCCGGACGGCCGAATCACGCTGCCCTTACCCGGTCAGGATAGCAGAAGCGCCCGGGGGCGTCAATCAGGCCGGGGCCCCCGGACTCCAGCCCTGCCAGCTCCTGAACACCTGATACACGTTCTCACCCTTTGCCCCCGCTCCGTATTCGCATTGGGCAATGCATCCGCCGTCGCGCCACAGCGCTCTCCGGACCGCTTTCACCCCCGCGTCCACCTCGTTGGGCGAACCGCCCGCCAGCAGGTATTGCCGGTCTATCTCGCCCCAGAACGTGATCTTCCCCGCGAACCGCTCCAATCTGTCAACGCCCATGCAGAAGATCTGGCTGTTGACCGCGTCCAGGCCCATGTCGATCAGCCGGGGAAAAAGGTCCAGAATGTATCCGTCGGAGTGCATGAACGCCTTTTTGCCATGGGCGTGCGCGATGTCGATGTAATCCTGATACATCGGGCGGAAAACCCTGTCCCACAGCCCGGGATGGATCAGCAGGGAGCGCTGCGAACCCCAGTCATCCATGAAGAAGATGGCGTCCACGTCCGTTTTTGCCCAGGCGGTGACGACGCGTCTGTAAAGATCGTGCATGCGCTCCATAAAATTCAGCATCCCGCGGGGCGGGGCGATCAGGTCCATATACAGCTGTTCGCTGCCGCGCAGGAACTGCAGCTGTTCAAACGGCCTCGGGCAGGCGTCCGGCATCACAAAGCGGTCCGTCGAGGCGCAGAACGCGTTGATCTTCTCCGCGTCGATGCTCAGCCATTCCTCGGGAAAATGGACGCGGCTGATATCCTCCCAGTCCTCTTCCCCCGTAATGACGGGCTTTTTTGCCTCGCCGATCAAGCCCTCCTGGATGTTGGTAAACACGCAGCCCCAGGGGTCCGCGTACTCGCCCAGGGTATAGGCGTCGCCCTTCGTGGGGGGCGGGGTGCGCAGAAAGCCCGGCGCGGTGACAAAATCGTTCGGAAAATCCGCCTTCACGCGGTCCAGATTCTTCTTGTCATGCTGTTGCGCCCAGGGCAGGATCCACAGGTCCCGGGGGACCCTCCGCGTTTTGTTCCTGAATTCCAGTGTGCTCAGCACCAGTTCCCGGGACGTCATTCTGATACCTCCATCAGCCATCCATAGGACCGGTCCCGGCTCCGTGCCGGATCCATAAGGCCATTTGGCAAAGCATCCGCTTTCTTTCCTGACACGTATCGATCAACTGTTGTTTATTGTGAGGGGTTTCCCTCCGCTTGTCAACCTGCGCCGCAGCCGCCGCAAAACAGGCGCCGCTGGCTTCTTCTCACGCGCCGGGCCGCGTGGTATGATGGCGCGGTGGAAAAAGGGGGGCGGACGATGCGGACACGGAAGGTCAGCCGGGAAATGCTGCTGTTTTTTATCATGATTTCGGCGGCCGCCCTGGGCAACGGCCTGAGCGACTCGGTCTATTCCAACTATTTCAAGGAAGCCTACCGCGTCACCGCCACCCAGCGCGCGCTGATCGAGGCGCCGCGCGAGCTGCCCGGCCTGCTGTGCGCGCTCATCATCGCCTCGCTGTCCATGCTGGGGGACATCAGGATCAGCCTGATCGCCCAGGTGCTCTCCTGCGCGGGGCTCACGGCGCTGGGCCTATTCACGCCCTCCTACGGGGTGATGCTCATCTTCCTCTTCGTCAACTCCATGGGCATGCACCTGTTCATGCCGCTGTCGGACAGCATCGGCATGGCGCTGGCGGAACCCGGCCAGGTCGGCCGCCGCGTGGGCCAGTACGCCAGCCTGAAGATGCTCTTCGGCTTCGCCGCGGGGCTCACCGTGTTTTTCGGCTTCCGCTTCGGCTGGTTCTCCTTCCATACGCCGGTCAACCTGCTGTTCATGATAGGCGCGGGCGTGTTCCTGGTCGCCATCCTGGCGGCCGCGCTGCTGGTCCGGCACGAAGCGGCCTCCAGGCCGGTCCGCCGGCGGACACGGCTGGTGTTCCGGAAACAGTACCGCTGGTTTTACCTGCTGACGATGCTGCACGGCGTGCAAAAGCAGATCGCCTACGTGTTCGGCGCCTGGGTGATCGTGGACCTGCTGCTCAAGGGCGCGGACGTGATGAGCCTGCTGCTCATCGCGTCCAGTTTCATCAGCATCTTCTTCATGCGGGCCATCGGCCGCTGGATCGACCGCTTCGGCATCAAGCGCATGATGTACCTGGACGCGCTGACCTTCATCTTCATCTACGTCCTCTACGGCTTCGTCGTCTGGGGCGTCACCGCCCGCGTGCTGCCGGAAGCCGGCTGGCCGGTGATGGTCATCTACGGGCTCTTCGTGCTGGACCGGCTGAGCATGCAGATCGGCGTGGTCAAGTCCGTCTACCTGCGCCAGATCGCGGTCACAAAGGAAGAGATCACCAACGTGCTCTCCACCGGCATCAGCCTGGACCACGTCGTCTCCATCCTTGCCGCGCAGCTCTCCGGGTTCGTGTGGACCGTCTGGGGCCCGCAGTGGGTGTTCTTCCTGGCGGCCGCCTTCTCCCTGGGCAACCTCTTCGTCGCCTGGCGGCTGGACGGGGAGGGCGCCGGACAGGCCGTCCCCGCGGCGGCCCGGCCCGCGGCGGAAGGACAGGGCTGACGCCGGGCCGCCCCGTTTCACCGTCCAATAGAATAAGGGGGAAATTGGTATGATCAGGCCCTGGCAAAAGGAAGACCTGGAAGGCTGCGCGAAGATGCTGATGGCCGCCTACAACCGCGAGCCCTGGCGCAACCGCTGGACCCCGGAAACGGCGCTCCGCTACCTCGGGGAGTTCGCGGGCTCCCCCCAGTTCGCCGGCTGGGTCTCCCTGCAGGACGGCCGGCTGGCGGGCGCCCTGTTCGGCCGCCGGAAAACCTGGTGGACCCAGGACGAGCTGTTCATCGAAGAACTCTTCGTCCACCCCGATTTTCAGGGGCAGGGGCACGGGAAGGCGCTGCTGCGGGCGGCGGAGGCCTTCTGCGTCCGGGAGGCCCTGGCGGGCGTCACCCTGCTCACCGACCGGAACATGCCGGCCAAGTCCATCTACGAGCGGCTCGGCTACGCCACGGCCGGGCACGTGGTCTTCATGTACCGGCTGGTTTCCAGCGCCCGGCAGCTCACCCCGGGTGATAACCCCGTCCCGGGGATATAACATTGACTTCGCGGCTGACTGAGGCCCTGGGCAAAATGCTCGGCGCGGAGGTCGTCCATGCCGACTGCCAGGAAAGCCGCCTGCACGGCGGCACCCTGGGCGACGTGCGGCTGCTCACGGGCACAGCACAAACGGCCCGGGGAGAACGGCTGCCGTACCAGATCGTGCTGAAAACGCAGAAGAAATGGGAGCGCTACGGGGACGCGGCCTCCTGGCGCAGGGAATACGACCTGTACCGCTCGGGTCTGGGGGCGGCCTTCACCGATTCCTTCCGCTGGCCGGCGTGCTGGCCCGCCGAGATGGACGGGGACGAAATACTGCTCTGGATGGAATACATCACTGGCGTTTCAGGCAATAAGCTGAGCGTGGCGGCGCTGGAACGGGCGGCAAACGAGCTGGGGCGTTTCCAGGGCAGGCTGCACAGGCAGCCGGAACTTGTCCGGGACGTCGCCTGCCTGGGGGATACCGGCTGATCGACTGGGACACCGCGGGCTGGGGGTATATCGGGGAAGACCTCGCGAGCCTCATCGCCGACGACACGGACGCGGACCTCCTGGATGAATATATTCAAAAGCTCGTCCCGGCCTACTATAAAGGGCTTTCTGAGGAGATGGACCTGGGTGCCGTCGATGATTTCTGCCTGAGGGAGATGATCCTGGTCAAGTTCGGCTACCGGATGCTGCAGGCCTTCATGTTTTCGCCGTCCCCCGACGTGAAAGCCCGGCAGGTCACGGCCCTGCGCACAATCGGCGGGATGAGGGACGTCAACCGGGCGATCCGGTCCGCTGTCCTGCCGGGAGCGGTCTGATCCCGGCGGACTCCCCGGGTCATTGACAGATTGGCCGCCGTGCGCCTATAATCGCACATAAGAACCAAAAAGTGAGGTACCGACATGAAAAAATGGATTTCCCTGCTACTGTCCCTGCTCCTCCTGGCTTCCCTGGCGGGCGCCGCCCTGGCTGAAAGCGACCCGGAGATGGACGCCCTGATCGCCGCCGCCAAGGCGGAAGGCGAACTGATCATCTACGGCTCGGCTGAGGAGCCCTACATCGCCGCCGCAGCGAAGAAGTTTACGGAGCTCTACGGCATCAAGACCTACTACACCCGCCTGTCCACCGGCGAGGTGCAGGCCAAGGTCAACGAAGAGGCCGGGAACCCCTCCGCCGACGTGTGGTTCGGCGGCACGACCGACCCCTACAACGAGACCGCCGCGGCGGGCCTGCTGATGGCCTATGAGGCGAAGAACGCCAAGAACCTCATCAGCGACCTCTACCGCGACAAGGACGGCTTCTGGTACGGCATCTACAAGGGCATCCTGGGCTTCATGGTGAACACCGAAGAGCTGGAGCGCCTGGGCGTGCCCGCCCCCAAGGGCTGGGACGACCTGCTCAAGCCCGAATACAAGGGCCTCATCTGGATGTCCAACCCGAACACCGCCGGCACCGCCAAGCTGATCATCAACACCATGGTGCAGATGAAGGGCCACGACGCCGCGATGGACTACTTTGTGGAACTGGACAAGAACATCGCCCAGTACACCAAGTCCGGCTCCGGCCCCTCCAAGAAGGTGGGCGTGGGCGAATGCGTCATCGGCGTCGGCTTCCTGCACGACGGCATCACGCAGATCCTGATGGGCTACGACAACATCGCCCTCATCATCCCCGAGGAGGGCACCAGCTTTGAAGTCGGCGCGACGGCCATCTTCCAGGGCGCGAAGCACCCCAACGCCGCCAAGCTCTGGGTGGAGTTCGCCCTCTCGCCCGAGTGCGTCAACCTGGCCAAGGAAAACGAGTCCTTCCAGTTCCTGGTGCTCAGCAACGCCGAGCAGCCCAAGGAAGCCACGGACTTCGGCCTGGACCCCAACAACGTCATCGAGTACGACTTTGAGGACGCCAAGGCCAACACCAGCAACTACGTCAAGGATTACTTCGACGCGCTGGGCGCCGCGGCCGACAGCCGCTTCAAGACCGAATAGACCCGCCGCCTGGCACAGCGACCGGGGATGGGCAGCGCCCCATCCCCGGTTTTGTATAAGGAACGCGCCCGGGGACAGACAGGAAAAGCCGTCTCCCCTTGCGTAAATAGTATTACCAATTGAAGGAATAAAGGCAAAGATGCGAAGAGAGATTTGTCGTCCTGTCAATGTCGAGCGAAGGAAGCGTAGCGGAGCCTGCGCTGACTGAACGAGAGGAAGACAGGGCGGAAAAGATCCGTCGCATCAAAGCGTTTATGACAGAAATCGGTAAAAAAGAGGTGAAACCGATGCAGGGAAGCCAGCGCGCGAAGCTGGAGCGCAGGAAGTTTTTTTCCGACCCGCTCATGGTGGGGGTCATCCTCCTCCTGGCCGTCTTCCTGACGCTGTTCATCCTCTACCCCCTGGCCATGCTGATGACCGACAGCGTCTATTCCCCGGACGCCTACAGCGTCTACCAGGCAGCCCAGAGCCCGGAGGAGGTCAGGGCGCTGTTTGAAAGCCGGGGAGAGGACGTCAAAGCCCTGAGCGTGGACCGGAAGACCGTGCTGCAGCTGCCGGACACAGAAGGCCTGACGCTGACGCGCGACATGGGCCGGACCGCCAGCACCACCTACATGGCGGACCTGCTGGACGAAGAGCTCCCGGGCACCACCGTCGCCGTGCGCAGCGGGGAGGGGCTCCTCTCCCTGCAGTCCTTCCCCCACATCTTCCAGGACTACACCTTCAAGCGCGCCTTCACCAACACGGTGTGGCTGGGCCTGATCACCGGCCTGGGCGCCACCCTGATGGGCCTGCTGTTCGCCTATGTGGACTGCTACGTCCGGGTGCGCAGCCGCGTGATGAAGAAGATGTTTGACATCGTGTCCCTGCTGCCGGTCGTCTCGCCGCCCTTTGTCCTGTCCCTGTCGATGATCCTGCTGTTCGGCAAGGCGGGCCTGGTGACGCGCCGGCTGCTGGGTATCTACGACTCGGACGTCTACGGGCTTCAGGGCATCGCCATCGTACAGATCATGACATTTTTCCCGGTCTGCTACCTGATGCTCAAAGGCCTGCTGAAAAACATAGACCCTTCCATGGAGGAAGCCGCGCGGGACATGGGGGCCAGCCGCTGGAAAGTGTTCGCCACCATTACCCTTCCCCTGATGCTGCCGGGGCTGGGGAACGCCTTTCTGGT
>CAZJCB010000128.1:0-6432 GCA_964544245.1 uncultured Christensenella sp. | reverse complement strand
CCGGGTATATTCTGATAAAGTCTTGCGGAGGCGTTGAAAATGGATAAAGCTGCCGGGGATTTCATTCGGAAGATCACGGAGATGACCGGAATGACCCTTGAAGAGATCGAGCTGCTGTACAGGCGGTCGGGATTGACCAGACACAGCGAGCTCAGGGCCTTCTTCATGGCAGAGATGAAACTGGGCTACGGGTTCGCGAATACCCTGGCTCACGTCGTCGCGAAGACGGACGGCGCGAGCCTGGCGGAAGGCAAAGAGCTGCCGGACCTGTTGAGCGAAATCTACTCAGGCAGGAAAGAGCATCTCAGGCCGGTCCATGACGCGGTCATGAGAAAAATCGAAGATTTCGGGGACTTTGATACCGTACCCAAGAAGGGCTACCTCAGTTTGAAGCGAAAAAGGCAGTTCGCGATGATCGGCCCCAAAACAAACACGCGCATCGAGATCGGCATCAACATGAAGGGGCAGACCGGCACCGACCGGTTGATAGAGCAACCCAAAGGCGGCATGTGCCAGTTCATCGTAAAAATCGAATCCGCTGATGAAGTGGACGCCGAGCTGATATCCTGGCTTCGGGCTGGGTACGGACAGTCGGCCCTGTAACGCGGCCACAGCCTGAAAATTCACATCATTGAGGAGTTGTCATGAGCCTGGCGGTCAACGTCTATTACAGCGGGAAAAACGGGAATGCGCGGAAGTTCGCCGAAGAAATGGAAAGAAGCGGCACGGCGTCCCTGATTCGCAAAGAACAGGGAAATGAGCAATACGACTACTTCTTTCCGTACAGCGACCCTGAGACCGTCCTGCTGATCGACAGGTGGAAAAACCAGGAGTCACTGGACCTTCACCATTCTTCCCCCATGATGAAAACGATCATGCGATTGAGGGAAAAGTATGATCTGCGCATGAGGGTGGAGCGGTATCTTGCAGACGAAGAGGGAATACCGTCCTCGGATGCCGGATTAATCCGGGAATGACCGCGGTCCGCGCCGCCGGCTGCCCCTGCCGGGACGATGATGGGACGTCCCCGGTCCGCCCGACGCCGGGAGCATTGATTCTCGCGCAGAAGCGGCTGAGGGACACGCCGCTCCCATCCCCCCGGCTTGATGGCGGCCGCGCGGATGCGGTACACTGTGCCTGCGCGATTGCCGGTCCCTGGAACTGTATACGGTTACGGGAGCAAGCGAAAAATGAAACATGAGGACCTTCTGAATGCCAGTGACACCTGGCTGAAGTACGCGATACGGCTGAACCTGTGCCGCGAGCCGAAGGAAGCCCTGGCCGGGCTGAGAGAAGAAGCCTTGTCTGACAACCTAATCCGGGGGTTTCTCAACGACGTGGCGCATTTCCACAGCGTTGCCGTCACAAACCACAAGAATCCGGAATTGCCGGTCCATAAGCTGCTGTTCCTTCTGGACCTCGGGTTTGACATGGACGTGCCGGAGATCCGGGCGGCTGTCGGCGGGATACTGGGACACAAAGACGCTCACGGGGTCTACCAGTCGCTGGTGAACATCCCGGTCCACTTCGGCGGAACGGGGAAAGACGCGTTCGGCTGGTCTCTTTGCGACGCGCCTTTGTTGCTGCGCGCGCTTCTGGAAGCGGGCGTGGATTATCGGGAACACCTGAAGCCGGGCGTTGATGTTCTGGCGGCGCTTGGACGCGGCAACGGCTTCCCCTGCGCGGCCTCCCGGGAACTGGGAAAGTTCCGGGGCCCGGGGCGGAAAGAAGACTGCTGCCCTTACGCGACGCTCGCCATGGCCAACCTGCTTGCGGCCATTCCCGAATACAGGGACTCACCCGCCGCAGCCGCCTCCGCGGAAGCCCTGCTCGCCCTCTGGGAGCACAGCCGTGAGCAGCATCCTTACATCTTTTACATGGGCGATGATTTCCGCAAGCTCAAAGCCCCCCCGCTTTGGTATGACATCCTCAGCGTTGTCAGCGCGCTGAGCAGGTATCCCCGTGTGCATGATGACCGCAGGTTTCAGGAAATGATTGGCATCGTCGCGGGCAAACGGGACAGCAAGGGGTTTTTTACCCCCGAATCCGTGTACCAGAAAATGAAAAGCTGGGATTTTGGCCAGAAGAAAGCGCCTTCCCCGTATCTGACCTATCTTTGCCGGAAGGTTTTCGAAAGGCTGCCGTCGCAGGGTACGCAATGGTTTGCTGGTCCCGGAATGGAACGGCCATGACCGGTATGACCATTGGTGAATGGAAAGACTGTCCGCCAGGGGACGGACCCGCGGCGGCGCATGGAAAAAGAGGACGCCAGGCCTTTCTGGAGGAGGCCGTCCCATATGGTTCAGTTTACCGTGAGGCCGGGCGGCATCACAGGACGGACGATCAGTACCCTAAAACGCCCGGGAGCCAGGTGGTCAGCTGCGGGATGAGCGTGATGGCGATGAGCACGATCACGTTGCAGGCGAGGTAGGGCGCCGCGCCCTTGAAAATCTCGATGATGGGCATTCTGTTGATCTTGGTGCAGGCGTTCAGGCACATCCCCACGGGCGGGGTGACCAGCCCGATGGCCATGCCGGTGATCAGGATGGCGCCGAACTGTAGCGTGCTGACCCCCAGGTTCCCCATCACGGGCAGCAGGATGGGCGCCAGGAGCAGGATGGCGGGGGACACGTCGATGAAGGTGCCGATGAAGAGGATGAGCAGGTCCAGTATCAGCAGGATTGCCCAGCGGGGAAGGCTGAGCCCCTGGAAGAAGGCCGCCACCTGCAGGGGCACCTGGCGCATGGTGAGGATCCAGGTGAAAATGTTGGTAAAGCCGATGATGATCATGATGGTGGCAGAGGCGATGAGGGTCTTGCGCAGCGCGGACAGAATGTCCTTCCACTTGAGCTCCCGGTAGAGGAAGATCCCGACGACCAGCGCGTAAAGTACCGCCAGCCCGGCGCTCTCCGTCGCCGTGCAGATGCCGAAGGACACCGTGACCACGATGAACACGGGCATCAGCATCGCGGGCAGCCCTTCCAGCAGCGTCCGGATGAAGCTTTTCATCACAAAGGGGGTCCTGGCGGGATGGTAGCCCTTTCTCCGGCTGATGATGTAGACCAGCACCGTCTGGGTGACCCCGATGAGCAGCCCCGGGATGGCGCCGGCCATGAACAGCCCGCCGACGGACGCGCCGCTGACCATGGCGAAGATGACCATGGGGATGCTGGGCGGGATGATCATGCCCATGGTGGAGGAGGCCACGGTGATGCCGGCCGCCACCCTGGGGGGATACCCCAGCTTCTCCATCGAGGGGATCAAAATCGAGCCCAGGGCGGAGGTGTCCGCCACGGAGGAGCCTGAGATACCCCCGAAGATCATGCTGGCCACCACGTTGACCTCGCCCAGGCCGCCTCGGATGGGCCTTACGATGTACAGGCACAGGTCGATGATGCGCCTGGTGATGCCGCCCGCGTTCATCAATTCGCCCGCCATCATGAACATCGGCATGGCGATCATAAGCTGGCTGTAGGCCCCGCCCCAGATCTTCTGGGGGATGTTGACCAGAAGGAAGGGCGACTCGGCGGCCAGGTAGGCCACGCAGGACGCCCCGATGGAAAAGGCCAGCGGCACGCCGATGAGCGCGAAGAGGACCAGGCCGGCCAGCAGGTAGACCATTGCCATAAGCTCAACCCCTCCCTTCGGCCGGCTTCAGCGAAGCGTCAGGCTCGCCCCCGGCGCGGACCGCGATCAGCAGGATGATCCTGATCACGATGCAGGCGGCGCAGAGGATAAAGCACACCGGCATGATGCCGTAGATGAACTTCATGGGGACCATCATCCCCGGGGACAGATGGCCGCCGATCTTCCCGATGTAGGTGAAGCTGTAGACGCAGGCGATGACGGCGACGGCAAGGGCGACCAGCAGGTTCAAAACCCCCATGACGCGCTTCACCCGCGGCGTGAACAGCCGGAACACGATGTCGATGACCACGTGCTCTTCCTCCAGCACCGCCAGGCCCAGCCCCCAGAAGGTGGTGAAAGCGAACAGCACGGTGATGAACTCGTCCAGCTCTTTCCATGACAGGGAGAAGAAATAACGGGCGATCACCGTAAAGATCACCAGCAGTGCCAGGACGCCCATGGCCGCCATGCCGACGCCCGCGTAGACCCTGTGCAGCGTTTTTCCCAGTTTTTTGACCGTTTCCACCGGCTCACCCCGTTTCCCCGGATAATGGGAGCAGGGGGAGGAGAAGGGCTCCTCCCCCTGGTTTATCGCGTGCTATTGCCCGGCGTTTTTGATGATCTCCATCATCGCGTCCAGGTTTTCCTGGGTGACTTTGCCCTCGGCGACGTATTCCGTATAGATCCCCTGAACCGCGTCCTTGAAGGCCTGCAGTTCTTCGGGCGTCGGGTAGTAGACTTCGGCGTTCGCCTTGATGACCTCCAGCGCCTTGGCCTCGGCGGCCGCGATGGACTGGTCGTTGACCAGCATCATCTCCGTCGCGCTGTCGCGCACGATTTGCTGGAAGTCTTCCGGCAGCGCGTTGAACCAGTCGAGATTCACGTAGAAGGGGTCGGGATGGAACTGGTAGCCGACCATGGTGAAGTATTTCTGCACCTCGTAGAACTTCATGCTTTCCACGTTGGTGGCCGGGTTTTCCTGACCGTCCACCACGCCGGTCTTCAGCGCCATGTACAGCTCTGCGTAGGGGATGGCGACGGTGGAAGCGCCCAGGGCCTTGAAGGTGCGGTCGATGGTGTCATAGCCGGTGGGGGTGCGCATCTTCAGGCCCGCCACATCCGCGGGGGTCTTGATCAGGCGGACGTTGTTGGAGAAGTGCCGGAAGCCGCCGGCGTTGCCCAGGCCCAGGATGAGCATGTTGTCCTTGACGGAGGTCTCGGTGATCTTCCGGGCGATGTCGCTGGAGAGCAGCGCGCTGGCCTGCTCCTGGTTCTCGCACAGGAAGGGCAGGGTAAAGATGTACAGCTCGGGCAGGAAATCCAGCTGGCCGCCGCGCATGCCTTCCAGCGTGCCCAGGGTGACCATTTCCAGCATTTCCTTCTCGGTGCCCAGGGCGCCGTTGGGGAAGAGCTCCACCTGGATGCCGCCGTTCGTCTTTTCCTCGACCATCTTTTCAAAGGCCAGCAGGGACAGATGGCGTACGTGCGCGTCCCCCTGGGCATGGCCGATTTTGAGGGTGTACTGCTCCGCGAGGGCGGCTGAGGCCGAGAGGATCATGCACAGCGCCAGAGCGAAGACCAATGCTTTTTTCATCGGGTAACTCCTTTCGATTGTATGAGACCGGGATGGAAGGGCCCTTTTCGTATGGCAAAGGCCCCGGATGCGGCGGGCCGCCGGTTTTGCCCTCCTTTCTGTTCAGGGGCGCGCCGCAGGTCAGGAAACGGTTGTTTCGTGCGTCTATTGCCAACCAGCCCCGAAAGGCTGAGTGAGCGCGCTTACTTCAACTGGGCTACGAACCGCGCGGCCGCGCGGATGTCCGGGTCGGTAAAAACGCGGGAAAAATGCCGGTAGGAGCTGTTCATGTGCCGGTCCAGCGCCGCCACGGCCTTTTCCCGGTCTCCCTCTTCAAGGGCGGCGATGATCGTGGCGTGTTCGTCGATCGTGGGCTCGTAATCCGGGTAAAAGATGGACAGCCATCTGGCTCGGACCATCAGCAGGTGATACTGCTCGTATGCGTCGATAATCCGCCTGTTGCCGCAGCTTTTGACCAGCAGGCCGTGGAACTGGTCCTCGATGCTGAAATTCAGCTTGTAATCCCGCGCTCTGATCGCTTCCCACAGCTGCGCGTTCAGCTGCCGCAGCTGCGCCAGGGTCTGCGGGGAGAGGGGCCGCCGGGTAAGGATGATCTCGATGGCCTGCCTTTCCAGGGCGCTGCGCAGCTCCGTGATCTCGCGGATATCCTCTTCGGATATATCCGATACGACCGCCTTGCCGTTTTCCATGACCACCAGGGAATCGTACATCAGCCGCCTGATCGCCTCGCGCACCGGGGTGCGGCTCATCCCGCTGTCTTTTGAAAGCTGGTAATCGCTGACGGAGTCGCCGGGCTTCAATTCAAACGACAGGATGTCATGCAGAAGCCTGTCATAGGCGATTTGGACGAATCCCGTTTTCGGCGTCATCCTGGCCTCCTGCCAAATAGAATACAAAAATCGCTATTCCGTGTATACAAATGTAATATAAGGCTGAATATCGGCCATGTCAAGGGTTTCCGCAAAAATAATTCCCGTGAAGACAGAAGCGGGCGCATCAAAGACGTATTTTTCTGTCCCGATTGGGTGTTTATGTTTGCGGGATAGGGGGTATATAACAATTGAAAATGACGTATGTCATATAAAGAAAGGATGGAAACCATGGAAAACACAAGCGCCGTAACCTACAACCGCATGCCGCTGATCGGGGAGGCCGCCCCTTCCTTCACTGCCGTCACCACGCAGGGAACAATCAACTTCCCCGAGGACTAC
>CAZJCB010000127.1:4429-6622 GCA_964544245.1 uncultured Christensenella sp. | reverse complement strand
AGGGTTGAGCTTGAGAGTGAGGGACGCTGTATGAGCTATGACCTTTTGATCGTCGGCGCGGGCCCGGCGGGCATTTTTACCGCGTTGCAGCTGCTGCGCCGCGGCAGCAAAAAGAAGATCCTGATCCTGGAAAAAGGCCAGCCCATCGGCCGCCGCCACTGCCCCAAGGGCACCGCGGGCCGCTGCGTCAACTGCCGCCCCTACTGCCACATCACCACCGGGTTTTCCGGCGCGGGCGCCTATTCCGACGGCAAGCTGTCCCTCTCCCACGAGGTCGGCGGCCAGCTGCCCGACCTGGTGGGCGCCGCCAGGTGCCAGGAGGTCATCGACTACACCGACGGCATCTACCTGGAGTTCGGGGCGGACAGCCACATCGAGGGCGTAGTGGAGAACGACCGCATCAAGCGCATCCGCCGCCGCGCCATCCAGGCGGGGCTCAGGCTGGTGGACTGCCCCATCCGCCACATGGGGACGGAAAGGGCGCAGGAGATCTACGGCGCCATCCAGGAACATATCCTGGGCAGCGGCGTGGAAGTCCGTTTCGGGATCAACTGCGTCGACCTGCTGCTCACCAACTCCCACTGCGTGGGGGTGATCGCTGAAAAGCCGGACGGCACGGGCCGGGAGGAGATCCGCGCCGCGGACACCGTGGTCGCCACCGGCCGCCGGGGCGCCGACTGGCTGGAGAAGATCTGCCAGGAGCACGGCATCGCCCACCAGCCGGGCACGGTGGACATCGGCGTGCGCGTGGAGGTCCGTTCCGAGGTGATGGAAGAGGTCAACGACGCGCTGTACGAGGGCAAGTTCGTCGGCTACCCAAGCCCTTTCCGGGACAAGGTGCGCACGTTCTGCCAGAATCCGGGCGGCTTTGTCAGCCAGGAGAATTATGACGACGACCTCGCGGTGGTCAACGGCCACAGCTACAAGGACCTGAAAAGCGAGAACACCAACCTGTCCGTCCTCTCCTCGCACAATTTCAACACCCCCTTCAACCAGCCCATCGCCTACGCGCAGAAGGTGGGGGAGCTGACGAACATGCTCGCCAACGGACACATCCTGGTGCAGCGCTTCGGCGACGTCCTGGACGGCAAGCGCACCTGGGACAAGGAGCTGCTGCGCAGCAACGTCAAGCCCACGCTCAAGGACGCCGTCGCCGGGGACATCACCGCTGCCATGCCCTACAGGGCCATGACCAACATCATCGCCTTCATCCAGGCGCTGGAGATGGTCGTGCCCGGCTTCGCGGCGCCGGAGACGCTGCTGTACTCCCCGGAACTGAAGTTTTATTCTAACCGCGTCCGGATGGACGAACACCTGAGCACCAACATCAAGGGCTTCTATTCCCTTGGCGACTCCAGCGGCTGGACCCGCGGGCTCATGATGGCCTCCGCCATGGGCGTCATGATGGGCAACCGCCTGGCGGACGCGGAGGGCCGGGACGCTTAGGCCGCCCGCCCCCTCCCGGCGCTGAGGGCAGCCGCCTTTCAATATGAAGATTCATGGAACAATTATTCCTGAGTCTTGCAAACCTGTGACGAATCTTTTACAATCCTTTCCGAATGTTTGAGAACGGGGGTCCTGAATGAAACGCACGCTGGCGCTCCTTGTGGCCCTGACGCTCCTCCTGCCTGCCGCGCTGGCGGAAGCGGCCCCCGCCCAGACGGGCGAGGAGGAGGTCGTCATCGTCACCTCCGAAGGTCGGGAGCTCAGCTACGGCGACACGGGTGAGGACGTCAGGCTGCTGCAGACGCGGCTGAAAGACCTTCGCTACTACAACGGCCCCGTGTCCGCCAACTACCTGGAGGTCACCCGCAAGGCCGTCCGCGCCGTGCAGGCGGCTTACGCTCTGGAAGAGACCGGGGTCGCGGACCTGCCCCTGCAGGAATTGATCTACGGCGACGCCCACCGGCCGCTGAAGAAGGGCGACGAGGGCAAGGACGTCAGCCGCCTGCAGACGCGCCTGAGCGAGCTGGGCTATTACTGGGGCAAGGTGTCCGGCAACTACCTGGACGGCACCGCCGCCGCCGTCGGCCATTTCCAGGAGGACAACCGGCTCCCCAAGACCGGCCGGGCCGACGTCAGCACCCTCGTCAAGCTGTATTCCGACGACATCGTCCTGCCCACGCCGGACCCCGCGGCCACGCCGCGGCCCCTGCCCACCCCGCCGCCGGACGCGAGGTACACCGGCATCGT
>CAZJCB010000127.1:0-4419 GCA_964544245.1 uncultured Christensenella sp. | reverse complement strand
CGCCAAGAACGACCAGGTGAAGCGGATCCAGGAGCGCCTGAGCGCGCTGGGCTTCTTTGACCGTAAGCTCACCGGTGGCTTTTATGAGCACACCAGCAAGGCAGTCAAGGATTTTCAGCGCTTCAACGGCCTGGTGCCCGACGGCGTGGTCGGCGAGCAGACCTGGAACGTCCTGTTCTCCCTGGACGTGGTCCGCGCGGACGGCGTGCCCAAGCCGAGCCCGGCGCCCACGCCCATCCCGTATTTTATCGAGGTGGATGTCAACAACCAGCTCATCAAGGTCTTCGGGCGGGACGAAAACGGCGGGCACACCCGGCTGGAAAAGATCTTCACCTGCTCCACCGGCACCGAAAGCTACCCCAGCGAGCCGGGCTTCTATACGCTGTCCGGGCGCAAGGCGCGCTGGGCGGAGTTCCCCAACTGGGGCGGGGGCAAGGCCCGCTGGTGGGTGCGCATCGACGGCGACATCGCCTTCCATTCGGTCATCTACAACTCCAACAACCTCGACGACGTCAACATGAGCTCGGTGAAGAAACTGGGCTCCCGCGCCTCCCACGGCTGTATCCGCCTGACGGTCGCGGACGCCAAGTGGATCTATGACAACGTCGGCGCCGGCACCAAGGTGCTCATCCACGAAAACGCCCCGCTGGACCCGGAGTTGAAGGCCGCCAACAAGCCCGGCAGCTTCAACAGGAACACCTGGCTGCACGACCCGACCCCCGTCCCGACCCAGACGCCAGCTTACAACGGCGCCCAGCCGCCCGCTGGGGAACCGCGGAACCTGAAGGTCGGCCTGGAGGGCGGGGACGTGTTCTGGCTGCAGAGCAAGCTCAAGGAGCTGGGCTATTACAAGGGCACGGTGACCGGCACCTACCTGGAGGGCACCAAGGCCGCGGTGAAGGCCTTCCAGAAGGACAATGGCCTGGGCTCCAGCGGCAACGCGGACCGGAAGACCCAGCAGTTCCTGTTTGACCTGGCGGCCGCCTCGGCGGCCCCGGTCTCCACGCCCCTGCCGACGGACCCGCCGGAGAGCGGTCTTTTGATCCCGCAGCCCCCTTCCCCGCCGCCCTCCGCTGTCTTTGCCGTGGAAGGGGACGACCCGTGAACCCTGTTCCCATGTCAGGCTGCCAGCCACCGGCGGCCTCTCTTTTTGCCCTTTTCCGGCGGCCGGCGGCCGGAAAAAATCTCCTTGCGCAGCCGGGGATGCTTGCGTATAATTCACTGCAGCGTTAAGCCAAGGGCATGGCCTGGATGCTGACAACATGATGAGCGAGGTACTGGATGGCCGATTCTTTGCTTGAACTTTTACAAAAATCATGCCCGGTCACGCTGCCGATGCACATGCCCGGGCACAAGCGCAATACCGCGCTGGCGCCTTACCTGGAAACGCTGGCGGCTGAGATAGACATCACGGAAATCAAGGGCTTCGACCACCTGCACGCGGCCGGCGGGGTGCTCAAGGAAGCCATGGACCAGGCGGCGGAGGTGTTCGGCGCCAGGCACAGTTTTTTTCTGGTCAACGGCAGCACCGTGGGCATCCTGGCGGCCATCCGCGCCGTCACCGCGCCGGGGGACAGCGTGCTCATGTCGCGCAACTGCCACCGCTCGGTGTACCACGCCCTGGCGCTGAATAACCTGAAGCCCTACTTCATCTATCCGCAGACCAACCTGCGCTACCAGATCATGGCCTCCATGTCGGTGAAGAAGATGGAGGCCGCCATCGCCATGCATTCCGACGCCCGGGTGCTGATCATGACCTGCCCCACGTATGAAGGCGTGATGAGCGACCTGACGGAGATCATCCGCGTGGCCCACCAGCACGGCCTGACGGTGATCGTGGACGAGGCGCACGGCTCCCACCTGGGGTTCTCGCCCTATTTCCCCACCAACGCGGTCAGCGCGGGCGCCGACATCGTCATCCAGAGCCTGCACAAGACCATGCCGTCCCTGACCCAGACGGCGCTGGCCCACGTGCGCACCCCGGCGCTGGCCTCCGAGATGGGCCGGCAGCTGTCCGTTTTTGAGACCACCAGCCCCTCCTTCCTGCTGCTGGCCAGCATCGACAGCTGCGTCCGCCTGATCAAGCAGCGCGGCCCGGAGCTGTTTGCCAACTGGGCAGAGGCGTTGGATGCTTTCCATAGGAAGGCGATGGGGCTCAAACACCTGCGCGTGCTGGGCTACGGCAAGGAACGCGGGAAGGCCCTGGACAACGTGTACGGCCTGGAACCCAGCAAGCTTTTTATCTCCACACTCAACGCCAACCTCAACGGCTACGAACTGGCGGAGGTCATGCGCAACGAGCACGCCACGGAGCCCGAGATGATCACCCCCCAGGGCGTGCTGTGCATGACCGGCATGGGGGACACGGTGGAAACCCTGGAGCGCTTCGGCGACATCCTGCTGGCCATCGACAAAAAGCTGAAACCGGCGGCCTCGGTCAAGGTGCCCCTGATGGCGCCGCAGGTCAAGAGCGCGGTGCCCCTGGCCACGGCGGAGCGCGCCCCCTTCATCCTCCTGCCCATCCAGGAGACGGAGGGCTACGTGATGGCGGAAAACATCACGGTGTACCCGCCCGGCATCCCGGTGGTCATCCCCGGGGAAGTGATGAACGCGGACGCCGTGCGCTACCTGCTCTCCGCCAAGGAGACCGGCAACACCATCCTGCGCTCCCGCTCCGACATCGACGGCCAGGTCGCCGTCCTGAGGGACTCCTGACTCTTCCCCGTGCAGGGGTGAAACGCCCCGGGATATGAACAAGCTGTAACGTTTCCGCCCCTTCCCTTGCCACCCGGCGGGGGCTGTGACATAATGCCCTGAGGCACCTGACAGATTGAAAGGACCGGTATGATGATGAAGAAACAGTTCTCCCTTCTCCTCGCCCTGATGATCGCACTGGGCGCGTTCGCTGCCTTCGCGGAGGCTCCCGCGGCGGAGGACCCCGCCCTGGCCACTGTGAACGGAGAGGACATCAAGAAGAGCGAGGTCGAGGCCCTGATCCCCGTTTTCCTTGAGAACCAGTACATCGCGGACGCGAGCGACTACAATTCCGTGCTCCAGGCCATGGTCCAGCGGAAGATCCTGCTGAAAAAGACTGTGGACCTGGGGTTTGACCAGTTCACGGCGGAAGAAACCGACGCCTTCCAGCAGGAAGCCCTCGCGCAGTGGGAAGAGATGCTGGCCTATTACGCGGCCTATTTCCAGAGCGAGGACACCGAGGAAGCCAAGGCCGCTTCGCGCAAGCAGGCGGAAGAGATGTTCCTGGCTGACGGCATGTCGCTGGAGTCCCTGGCGGCCTCGCTGCGCGACAACGCGGCCATGGACCGCCTGGCTCAGTACCTGATGGGCGACTATCAACCAGGTGAAGACGAGGTGCAGGCCGTGTTCGCCCAGTACGGCGGCATGTACGAGCAGAACTACCAAAACGACATCCCCCAGTATGAGTACATGACCCGCTATGCCGGGCAGAGCAGCTGGTACACCCCGGAAGGGTACCGCGGCATCGTCCACATCCTGCTGAAGGCGGATGAGGCGCTGGTCGGGAACTTCAACACCCTCTCCGCGCGCTATGAGGAACAGCAGAACGGCACGGAAATCCAGCCCGCGGAAGGCGAAGCGGAAGCCGAAGCCCAGCCCGTGGAAGGCGCGGAGGCGGCCGAGGCGCAGCCCGCGGAAGGCGGGGAGGCGGCTGAGGCCCAGCCTGTGGAGCCGGTCACGGAAGAAATGCTCGGCGCCGCCCGCCAGGCGGTGCTGGACGCGCGCAAGGACGACATCAGCATGATCTACGAGCGCCTTCAGCGCGGGGAAAGCTTTGTGGACCTGGTCAAGGAATACGGCGAGGACCCCGGCATGACGGACGAGGCCACCCTCGCCGAGGGTTACCCGGTCCATGCCCAGTCGGTCGTGTACGACCCGGTGTTCACCGCGGCGGCCTTCTCGGAGAAGATGGCGCAGCCCGGCGACGTCAGCGACCCGGTCGTGGGCACCTACGGCATCCACATCCTGATGTACCTGCGGGACGTCCCCTCGGGCCTGATCATGACCGACGCGATCCACCAGGAGATTGAGGATTACCTCCTGAGCATGAAGCAGAACGAGTCCTACGGCACCGCACTTCAGGAATGGATGACCAAGGAAGAGGTCGTCTATTACCAGGAGGAGATCGACAAGGCGGTCGCCGCCGCCGCTGAGAACGCCCCGTCACCCGAGGAGCTGCCCCTTGAGGCCGTCACCGAAGGGGACGACGGGGAGTAAGCCCGGCGGCCGAAACCGTTCCTGACAAGAGAACAATTCCAGTCCACGCAGCGCCCTCCGGGGCGCTTTTTGTTTTCTGAACAAGGCGAGGGGGGAGAGGTCAGGCTGGGAATCGTGAGTTTTCCAATAATTTGTACTATAAATCCCGTTCAGTCGTTTTCCTTTTTG
>CAZJCB010000126.1:0-6636 GCA_964544245.1 uncultured Christensenella sp. | reverse complement strand
CTCAATGCTGACCACCATCAGGCCGATCTCGTCCAGGTGCGCGCAGAACACCACCTTGGGGCCAGTCCCCTTTTTGTGCGCGATGACATTGTTCATCGCGTCCACGCGCACCTCATCACACCAGGGCTTGAACGCCTCAGCGACATAGGCCCCGACCGGGCCTTCGTCGCCCGACAGGCCCCGGACAGCGGTCACACCGCGCAGAAAATCCTCAGTATGCATCCGGTTCTTCCTTTCCCGCCCCGAAAAGGGCGACCGGCGGAAAAATCCATGCCGCGCCGGGGCCAAAAGCCACGGGAACACAAGCCCGGCCGGCAAAACAGGCAGACTGGAGTATAGCATCCGGCCGGTTGTTTGACAACCGGCCGGACGGCAAGGGGTTTGGAAATGCAAAGGGATTTGGAGGAGTGCAAACCCGGAGGATCACATCCCTGTGCCCCTTGACTCTGCAACAGGCTGCATGAACAGGGAAAAAGGCAACCCGGATCCAAATCAGGGCTTTGCGAGCACCCTTATTTCCCCGATGGCCGGCGCCCCGTCCAGTTCCAGGCGCAGGGACGCGATGTCCATCGCCGCGAAATGCAGGATCAGCGGTTCCCCGGGCAGGCGTTCCGCCGGGAAATCAAGCGGGATCAGGTCTGTGCCGTTGAGGAGGATGCCTCCCCTGCCCACCTGGCCAATGGCCGGATACAACAGGACGCAGTCGCCGTTCACCGGATCCGCCCAGGACAGTTCCGCCCAAGCGCTTCCAGCCTCCGGCTGCCAGGCGTAAGCCGGGGAGGCGACGCACTCGTCCCCGTCGCGCAGGCGTTCCGGGTCCCCGCTGCCGGCGGCGAGGTCAGCGGTCACCGCGGCGTCAACGAGCCCGATGTCCCCCAGGGGGCGCAGGCGTTTTCCCAGGCTGGGGCCGTTGATGTAGGCCGTGCCGTCCTGACGGAAACCTGTCCGGTCCAGGTTCAGCTGCCGGTTGCCGGACGGCGCGAGGGGGTAGCGGTGCGTGTGGTAGGCGGTGAACAGTTCGCCCCCGGCCTGGAACAGGCTGTTATGCCCGGGGCCGGAAATCAACACCTCCCCAGCGTCTTCCAGGTAGCGCAGCAGCTGGTTCCTCTCCGGTTTGACAAAGGGGCCCAGCGGGCTGTCCGAAACGGCGTAGCCCACGCCGTACTCCTTTGAGGCGTAGTAGTTGGCGGAGTAGTATAGGTAGTACTTCCCGTCCTTCCTGATGACGGATGGCCCCTCGTTCCACCGCCAGTCGCCGCTGCTTTTTTCCCAGGGCTGGTCGGGTACGGTCAGCGGCACCGGGTCGCCCGCGGTCTCCATCAGCGTTTCGTCCAGACGGACAGCGTAGACGTGGCTCTCGTGTCGGCCGCCCACGACGTTTTCGGAACAATCACGGGAATAGTACAGATAGGGTATACCGCCCGCGTCGATGAACAGACTGGCGTCGATGGCCGCATAACCGAAATCAAACAGGGGCTCGCCCAGCGGGTCCTCATAGGGGCCTTCCGGGCGGTCCGACACGGCGATCCCCACCCGCAGGCTCCCGTCCGCCTTTCGCCGGGCGGAAAAGAACATCACGTACTTCCCGTGGTGTTCATACACCTCCGGCGCCCAGTAGTCGCCCGAAGCCCAGTCGGCGCGCCGGAAGGCCTTCTGCCTGTTGCCGAAACTCCTCAGGTCTTCCGACTCCCAGACAGAAAAGCCCACGGTACCGCCGGTGGCGAAGGCGTAGTATTTCCCTTCCGCCGGCAGGATGAAGGGGCCCCCGATGTCCGACAGGTTCAGGGGATTGCCGTAAAACCGGTCCCCGATCCCCTCCGGGTCCAGCAGGGGAAGGAGCCTCGTTTGCGCAGATGCCGGGACAGGGAACCCGCCCAGCAGCAGGCAGGCGAGGATGATCAGGCTGAAGGCACGCATGACGTTTCCTCCTTGTCGATACTGTTTCTTCCCGGCGCCCGGGCAAAGGATGCCGCCAGAGCGACGGCGCCCAGCAGGGCCAGCGTCCACCAGAAAGCGCCGAAAGCGGTCTGCACCGGCTGCCCGAACAGGCCGGGCGCCCTGAACTTCAGCCAGGGCGCGGTGTTTTTACCGGCCAGGGTGAAGAGGGCGAGGTTGGAGAGGAGCAGGTAGAACAGCGAGCTGCGCCCCATGCCCATCAGCGGGCGAAGCGGCAGCCGGAGCGCCCAGCCCTTCACCATCAGTTCCCGGCGTGACAGCCAGTCCAGGGCAAAGGCGGTCAGCGACAGCGCCGCGGCGGGAGCCGCGCCCAGCAAAACCCAGCCGATGTCCGGCGGGAACCGCGGGGGCATCCCGCCCAGCCATGCCGCCCGGAGCAGGCCCAGCCCGCTGAGGGTAACCGCCGCCAGGAACCAGGCCCAGGGCTTTCCCCTCCCGCCCTGGTACAGCAAGCCCGCCAGGAAGTACGGCGCGTACTGGACGACCGGGAAATAGGCGAACCCCCGCCCGCCGAGGAGGAGCGACAGGCGGGGATCCAGGAAACGGCTGTAAGGCAGGAAGCAGCACAGCAGGCAGGCCGCGGCAGCAGGGAGGATCACAGGAGGCCTGCCCATCGCGTACCTGAGCGGCCGGAACAGGAGGAGGGTGAGCAGGGCGTACAGGGCAAAGGCGATGATGAACTCGCTCCAGCCGGGGATGTCGGAAAGCAGCAGCACCGCCCGCGCTGTCCCCGCGGCGAAGGGCTTGTTCTCCCTCAGTACCCGGAACGCGACGCCCGAGAGGACGAAGGCGCCATACATCCTCAGCGCGTTCCCCGCCAGCCGCGGCGCCGCCAGCCGGAAGGGCTTGCTGAGATAAGACCGCGCGGCGTTGCGCCCGAAGGAGAACAGGAAACCGGGGAAGACCGCCAGGTTGGCCGCCTCCGTCCATGTCCTGACCGCGGCGGACAGCGTTTCGTCCCCGAAGAACTGCAGCACGTGACAGTACACCATCAGCAGGGTCAGCAGACCCTTGAACAGGTCCAGCGCGCCGTCCCGCCTGCCCCCGCTCAACCCTTGACCCCGGCCTGGATGGAGATGCCCTGCAGGAAGTAGTTCTGCGCGACCATGTACAGCAGGAAGGGCGGCACCATGCTGACCAGGGTGGAGGCGATCAGGTGCGCCCACTTCTGCTCGTACTGGCCCATCAGGAGGCGCAGGCCCGCGGTGAGCGTCTGGTTCCGCACGTCGGTCATCACGATGGTGGGCCAGAGGAAGTCGTTCCACGCGCCGTTGAAAGCGAACAGCGCAACCACGATCAGGACCGGCTTGATGGAGGGAACGATGACCTTTGTATACACCTGGAAACTGTTCGCGCCGTCGATGGTCGCAGCCTCGTCAAAGTCCTTGGGGATGCCCTTGAGGAAATTGCGCAACAGGAAGATATTGAACACCCCGGCCAGGCCCGGCCAGATCAATGCGTTGAGGTTGTTGATCCAGCCCAGGGCGTTGGCGATCTTGAACATGGGGAGCAACCCCACGACGTTGGGGAACATGCTCAGGTACATCAGCGTCCAGAAAATGCCGTTCCCGCCTGGGAAATGCAGCCGCTCATAGGCGTAGGCCGACAGCGAGGTGACCAGCAGCACCAGGGCCGTCTGGGAGATGGCGACAATGAAGGAGTTCCTGAACATCGGCAGGATGTCCGCCGTGGTGTTGGTGCCGGTCCCACCCACGAATAGCTCCACGTAGTTGACCACCGTGAAGTTCTCCGGCCACAGCCGGCTGGCATAGTCCAGCGGGCCCCTGAGGTTGGAAAAGGAGGTAATAAAGTCCGAATCGGTCTTGAAGGAGTTGAGCAGCAGCCAGAGGATCGGGATGACCCAGAAGAACCCGAGCACGGCGAGCCCCAGGAAAGAGGCGTGTCTTCTCAGTTTGCTTTCCATCTTCTCCCCTCCTTACGCCGGGCTGTTCGCGCGCATCAGGCGCATCTGCACAAAGGAAGCCGTCAGGATGCACAGGCCCAGGATGAGCGCCATGGCCGCCGACATGCCCGCGGCCTGCTGTTTGACCGCGTTTTCATACACATACATCAGGAGCACCGCGTTGGCCTCGTTGTTGCCAAAGCCGGTCAGGATGAGCGGCTGGCCGTAGATGTTGAACTGCGCCACGACCGCCAGCACCAGGGTGTACATCAGGGGATAGCGGATGCTGGGCAGGGTGATGTGGCGGAACTTGTGCCATTCGTTCGCTCCGTCCACCGAGGCCGCCTCGTAATGCTCATGCGGAACGCTGGCCAGCGCGCTCTGGTAGATGACCATGGTGCCGCCGTTCACCCACCACACCGTCACCACCACCAGCATCACCCAGGAGTGCGGCGGGATGAACCAGTCGGCCTGGGACATGAAGAAATGGTTCATGACGCCGTAGGACTTGAAGAACATGTAGCGCCAGGCCAGGGTCACCGTGGTGATGGACATCAGCGAGGGCAGGTAGTACAGCGCCTGGAAAAATTTGCTCCCCCGCGGGCGCGACTGCATCGCGAAAGCCAGCCCCAGGGGAAGGATGATGGTGAAGGGCACGCTGAAGACGACGAACTTGATGGTGTTCCACAGGCCGTTGCGCAGTTGGAAGTAATAGGTGTTGCCCTTCTGGAACAGCAGGGTGTCAAAGTTTTCAAACCCTACCCACAGCGGGTCGTTGAACAGGTTCCACTTGGTAAAGGCGGCGTAGATGCCGTAGATGGCGGGGGTGATGAAAAAGATGATGAAGAAGAAGAGGTGCGGCCCGATGTAGGCGTAGGGCAGCAGGTCGCGGCGCAGCAGGCGCCTTTCGCGTTCATGCCCCAGGTTCGGCGCGGACAGCACGGCGGCCAGGGCGCCCGAAGCCAGAGCCAGGTAGGCGAAGGGTGTGAACCCCACGCTCAGCCCGCTCACATCGCGCTTCCTGAACTTGACCCCCGCTTCCTTCATCAGCTCGCTGAGGGTGTTGTAGAGGGAATTGTTCATCTCTTCCCGGCTGTAGAGGATCAGGAACAGCAGGAAAGCGAGCGTGGAGAGCGCCGCGAACAGCATCGCGGGGGCGGAGCGCTTTTTCGACATACTGATGAGCGCGATGATCATCAGGCAGACGGTCAGCGGCAGGAGGAGGACCGCCGCGCTGGAAAGCGAAAAGAGCACGGAAGCCATGGGGACCCGCGCCGTGACGGTCGTTTCCTCCACCGTCATCCCCGCGTTGACCGAACCCAGGAAAACCAGGACGAGGAAGGCCAGGGCAAACAGCATCGCGCCCGCGTTCTTGTTCATCTAACCCCCGCTTTCCGCAGCGCGGAGAGGTCCGCGCGCAGGAATGGAATCCGGGCAGGGCTTCCGCCCTGCCCGGTGGCCGGTCAAAGGTTTACTGGGCCTTGATGGCGTCCTCGACTTCCTTCTGCATGGCGTCAAGGGCTTCCTGGATGCCTACGGTGCCAAACACCGGCTCCCAGCCGGGGCGGCCGATGGCGGTGTCAAACAGGCCCCAGTAGAGGTAAGAGTAGATGGCCAGTTCGTCGCCCCGCTCAGGATCGGCCAGGAAGGCCTGCGGCAGGTCCTTGAAGGCGGGTTCGTTGTTGATGGACACATGGGCCGGCACCTGGCCGCCGTCGCGGGCCCAGGTCAGGGAATTCTCGCCCATATAGTTGATGAACTTCGCGACCGCGATGTCCTCTTCCTCGCTGCGGTTGTCGTCGGCGAACTGCACGAAGTTGTGGGAGGAGGTCCAGCTCTTGGTCGTTTCGGGGGAGAAGGTGACGGCGGGATACATCTTGAAAGAGATCCCGGCGTCCACCAGGCCCGCCTTCATCCAGATGCCCTCGCTCCACAGCAGCATGTCGCCGGAATGGAACAGCTGCAGGGAGTCCTCGCCCTTCTTGTTGGTGTAGCCGTCGTCGTGCAGCGCCTTGAGGGTCTCATAGACCTTGAGCAGATCGGCGTTGTTGAAGGAGGGGTTGACGCCGTCCTCGGACAGGACGCCGTTGACCTGCGCGTAGTAGCTCAGCACCTGCGCGCGCGTCCAACCCAGGTTGGTGACGGTGCCTTCGAAGCCAGCGGCGCGGGCCTTGTCGCCCAGCGCGCGGACTTCGTCAAAGGTGATGTAACCATCCTCGGTGAAGGAGTTCAGTTCGTACTTGTCAAAGAGTTCCTGGTTGGTGTAGGTGACGTAGGCATGCACGTCCAGCGGGACGCCATAGTGCTCGCCGTCGATGTCGGTACGCTCCCATGCGCTGGGGATGTAGTTTTCGGCCTTGATGCCGTTCTCCATCAGCGTATCGATGGGCCAGATCATCTCCTGCTTGACGAACATCGGGATGCGCTCGATGTGCACGATCGTGACGTCCGGGATGCCGGAGCCGGTCTGTACGGCCAGGGGCACTTTCTGGTAGAGGTCGTCCGCGGTCATCGGGGTATGGTTGACTTTGACGTCGCCCTGGGACGCGTTGAAAGCGTCCACCATGCCCTGCATGGTCGCGCCGTCAGCGCCGGTGAACACGGACCAGTAGTCGATCTCGACGGGGGCGGCCAGGGCGCCCGCGCTCAGCGAGAGCAGCAGGGCCAGGCCAAGGAAGAGAGCCAGTGATCTTTTCATGGGAAACCTCCTTATTATTTTACCGCCTCAGCGGCTGGTACCATGGTTTACCCGTTGATCCCCTCAGGGTTGCGGTTGA
>CAZJCB010000125.1:0-6652 GCA_964544245.1 uncultured Christensenella sp. | reverse complement strand
CCTTGACCTGGAATCTGTGAAAATTGCCTGGACAGGCTGACCTGTCATAGAAACAGTTTGATACGCCATCCGCCCCTGCCGTACGGCGGGGGTTTTCCACAGCCCGTGTCCCGCCGCTTCCCTGCAATCCCCCGTTCCTTTCGCGGCATGCCCCGGTATGGTATACTGCTGTTCCTGACGAAAGGGGGTTCCATGGCGAGCTTTGTGGACAGGGCGGTCATCCGCCTGAAGGCGGGGGACGGGGGGAACGGCAGCGTGTCCTTCCACCGCGAGAAATATGTCCTGAACGGGGGGCCGGACGGCGGGGACGGCGGGAAGGGCGGCAACATCGTGCTGGTGGCCGACCATAACCTGCACACCCTGATGGACTTCCGCTACAAGACGAAATACCAGGCCCAGAACGGGGAGCCCGGCTCCGCGGGGCGCTGTTCGGGCAAGGCGGGGGAAGACCTGGTCATCCGCGTCCCGGCGGGCACCGTGGTGCGGGAAAAGGAGTCCGGCCGCGTCATCGCCGACATGTTCCAGCCCGGGCAGACGCGCATCCTGCTCAATGGCGGCCGGGGCGGCTTCGGCAACTCGCATTTCGCCAATTCCCGGCGCCAGGCGCCGAGTTTCGCCAAGCCCGGCGTCAAGACCATCTGGCATGAGCTGGTCCTGGAGCTGCGCACCATCGCCGACGTCGGCCTGGTCGGCTTCCCCAACGCGGGCAAGAGCAGCCTGCTCTCGCGCATGACCGCCGCGCGGCCCAAGATCGCCGATTACCCCTTCACCACCCTGACGCCCAACCTGGGCGTCGCCAGCCACAAAGGGCTGGGCTTCGCCGTCGCGGACATCCCGGGCCTCATCGAAAACGCCAGCGAGGGCGCGGGCCTGGGCTTCGCTTTCCTGCGCCATGTGGACCGCACGCGCCTGCTGCTGCACGTGGTGGACGCGTCGGGGCAGGAGGGGCGTTCCCCCGCGGAAGACCTGAGGGTCATCAACGAAGAACTCCGGCGCTACGGGCAGATGGACGCGAAACCCCAGATCATCGTCGCGAACAAGATGGACCTGCCCGACAGCGCGGGGCACCTGGAAGCGCTCAGGGAGGCCGCGCAGGGGCGGCAGGTCATCCCCGTCAGCGCCGCCACCGGCGAGGGGATGGAGGAGCTGCTGGACGCCGTCGCCGGGATGCTGGCCACGCTGCCGGAGGCGCAGCCGCTGGCCGAGGAGGCCTACGTGGTGCAGGAGCGCATCACCGGCTGGGAGGCAGTCCAGGAAGAGGACGGCGTGTTCCTGGTGTCCGGCGCGTCCATGGACAGCCTGCTGGACGCGGTCAATTTTGACGATTACGAGAGCATGAACTGGTTCCACAAGACCCTGCGCGCCTCCGGCGTCATCGACAGGCTGCGCGAACTGGGCGCGCAGGAGGGCGACACGGTGCGCCTGGGCGGCATGGAGTTCGACTTTATCAACTGAGGTCAGCTTGGACGCATTGACCCTGGTCAGGCCGGGCCTGGCGTATGAGGCGCGGATCCTGGAATACCGCAGGCTGAGCCTGGAAAAGGACGGCCGGCTGTACGGCGCCGGCGGCTTGGCGGACCTGCTTATCCCCGAATGGCTGGCGCTGCTGGAGAAGAAATCCAGGCCGGAGACCTGCCCGGAGGGCCTGGTGCCGGACAGCACCTTCCTGTGCGTCAGGGAGGCGGACGGCGCCCTCGTCGGCATGATCAACATCCGCCACGTCCTCAACGGCTTCCTGCGCGATTTCGGCGGGCACATCGGCTACTCCGTCCACCCGGACGAGCGCGGCAAGGGCTATGGCAAAGAGCAGCTGCGCCTGGGCCTCCTGGAATGCCGGAAGCTGGGGATCGACCCCGTTTTGCTCACCTGCGAACCTTGGAACGCGGCCTCCCGGGCGGTCATCCGCGCCGGGGGCGGCGTCCTGGAAGACGTGCGGACAAAGCCCGACGGGACAAGCTTTGAACGCTACTGGATCACCCTGAACATCAAATGAGGCGCGGCAAAACCGCCTGAAAGGAAACGCATGGAACTGACCGGAAAACAGCGCGCGGCGCTGCGCGCGATGGCAAACCCCCTGGAGACCCTGCTGTACGTCGGCAAGGACGGCATCACCGCCAACACGCTCAAGGAGGCCTATGACCTGCTGCAGGCAAGGGAGCTGGTCAAGTGCGCCGTTCAGCAGAACGCCCCCCTGTCCGCGCGGGAGGCCTGCGGCGCGCTGTGCGAAAAGACCGGCGCCAGCCCCGTGCAGGTCATCGGCCGCCGCTTCACCGTCTACCGCAGGAACGACAAGGAGCCGAAAATCCAGCTGCCCTGAGGCGGCAGATGAAAGACTTTCCGAGACAGGAGCGTTCCCGGGGGATTCCATCCCCCGGACTCCCTGGCAAGGGAGTTCCTCCCTTGACCCGGAATCTCATGGTATTTTGATGCGTCGCCTTTTCGAAATTTCCGGATAAATAAATTGGACGGGTCGAGGGATGAAATCCCTCGTCATGGGGTCCGGGGAGTGAGACTCCCCGGGCTCCTCTTCTATTACCCCCGCATCCGGGAGATCTGGTCCAGGGACATCCCGAAGCCGGGCACGTGGTCCCGCAGGAAATCCTGCACCTCCGGCAGGTCCACGGCGTGCAGGCTGGCCAGGATGCTCTCCCGCGCCTCCAGGAACTCGTTGTTGCCGGCCTTGGTCTCCTCCAGGCATTTGACGTAGCCGCAGATGCGGTCCGCGGCCTTGACCAGGCGCCATTCCGGGGTGTCCTGGGCGGGGGCGATGAGGGGCTCGTAGGCGTCCTGCAGGTCCTCCGGCAGCATCCCCTTCAGGCGCTGGATGGCGATGCGCTCGATCTTGTGGTACTCCGCCTTGATCTGCGGGTTGTTGTGCTTGACCGGCGTGGGCAGGTCGCCCGTGATGACCTCGCTGATGTCGTGGAACAGCGCCAGGGCCATCACGTGCTCGGCGTTGTAGTTCCGGCCGTAGCGCGTGTTGCCGATGACGGCCAGCGCGTGGGCGATCATGGCGGCCTGCATGGCGTGCTCCATGTCGTTTTCGGGGATGAGGTTGCGCATCAGGCCCCAGCGCCGGATGAGCTTCATCCGGGACAGGTAGGCGAAAAAGTGATAAGTCACGCTGTTGTCTCCTCTATTCCTCTATCGTGATGATCCGGCAGGCCCTGCCGATGCCCGGCAGGAAGCGCCGCAGGAAGTCCTGCGTGTCCATCTCCACGGACTGCGTGTTGACGCAGGGGTGGAACCACAGGCGTTCAAATGAAAGCAGCGCGGCGTCCATCGCCAGGCTGACCCGCCTGTCCCCGTCAAACATCAGCCCCAGCGGGCTGACCGCCCCTTTTTCCAGGCCCAGCAGTTCCGGCAGCAGCGTTTCGTCCCCGAAGCTCAGACGGGAAACATGGAGCAGCTTGCTGACCACGGCGGTGCGGAAAGGCCGCAGCGGGACCAGGAGCAGCAGGTACAGGGCCGTTCCCTGCCGGTTGGACAGGAAGAGGTTCCTGGGCATCGTCGCCTTCTCCCCGTCCATCCCGGGGGTCGTGAGGCAGCTTTCGATGGTCCACTTGGGCTCGTGATGGTGGAGCGTGTGGGGGATGCCGCGCTCCTGAAGGAATCGCAGGACCTCAGCGCTCCGGTCCATCCCCGCCGCCCTTCCGCTTGCGAAGCCCCGCCTCATAGCCCAGCCCGCCCGGCTTGTAGTACTCCGTGCTTTCAAAGCCTTCGGGCATATAGTTCTGCTCCACCCAGTGCCCGGGGAAGTCGTGCGGGTAGAGGTAGCCCTCGCCGTTGCCCAGGCGGTTGGCGCCCTGGTAGTGCGTGTCGCGCAGGTGCAGGGGCACCTCGCCCAGCTGGCCGCGCTCCGCGTCCTGTCCCGCCAGGTCCTTTGCCATGACCACGCTGTTGGACTTGGGCGCCATGCACACGTAGAGGATCGCCTGGGTGATGGCCAGGCCGGCCTCCGGCATCCCGACGAATTCCAGCGCCCGGGCGGCGCTCACGGCCTGTACCAGGGCCTGGGGGTCGGCCAGCCCCACGTCCTCGCTCGCGTGGGCGATGACCCGCCGGACGACCAGCTTCGGGTCGCAGCCCGCGTACAGCAGCCGGGAGGCCCACAGGAGGGCGGCGTCCGGGTCCGAGCCGCGCAGGCTCTTGCAGAAGGCGGACAGCATGTCGTAGTACAGCGTCTCGTCCACCCGCATCATCGGCTTCTGGATGCTGTCCTCCGCGATCTCCCGGGTGACGCGGATGCCCTCTTCGCCCGTGGGCGTGGAGAGCGCGGCCAGTTCCAGGGCGTTCAGCGCCGTGCGCACGTCGCCCGCGGCCACCTGCACCCAGTGGTCCAGGGCGGCTTCGTCCACCGTCACCTTCAGGGCCCCCACCCCGCGCTCCTCATCCTCAAGCGCCGCCTGCACGGCCCTCTTCACGTCCGCGTCGCCCAGCCGGTAGAACTGGAACACCCGGCAGCGGCTGACGATGGCGGGGGTCATGGACACCATGGGGTTCTCGGTGGTGGAGCCGATGAAGCGGATGGTGCCCTCCTCGATGGCGGGCAGGATGGAGTCCGACTGCGCCTTGTTCCACCGGTGGCATTCGTCCAGCAGCAGGTAGGTGTGCTGCCCGTACATCTGCCGGCGGTTGCGCGCGGCCTGGATGACCTCGCGCACCTCGCCCACGCCGGAGGTCACGGCGTTGAGCCGCTCAAAGTGCCCCCTGGTGGTCTGGGAGATGACGGAAGCCAGCGTGGTCTTCCCGCAGCCGGGCGGGCCGTAGAAGATGCTGCTGGTCAGCTGGTCCGCCTCGATCGCGCGCCGCAGCAGCTTGCCCTTGCCCACCAGGTGCTCCTGCCCCAGGAATTCCTCCAGGGTGCGCGGGCGCATCCGGTCGGCCAGCGGCCTGCTCTCCGGCCGGGCGAAATCAAACAGGCTCATCTTGCTCCCCGGTTTGCAGCAGGAGGCTCTTCCCGTCCCGCGAAAGGCGCCAGCCGCGGTCCATCGCGTGCACGGCGCTCTCCAGGTGCAGTACCGCGATGCCGGTGTCGACGCTGTCCAGGCGCGCGCCCGTAAAGCTCAGGGTGTTCCCGGCATAGCTTATCTTCCAGGGCTGGCGGTTGGCCGCCGAAGGGGCGGAGCGCATCGCCTCGGCCGCCTGGTAGGCCCACAGGGGCCAGCCCGCGGGGTCGTCCGGGCAGAAGGCGGAGAGCGGCCTGCGCCGGCGGTGCCTGGCGCCCTCGGGGTCCGCGGGCACGCCGAAGGGGATGACGGCCGCCAGCTTTTCGCCCTCCCTGGCCAGCGCGCGCGCGACGTGCCGGCGGTAATTGGCGGTGATCCAGCAGCCGGACAGGCCCAGGGCGGCCAGCTCCAGGGCGAAGGCCTCGCCGGACACCCCGGCCAGCAGGCGCGCCGCCTCCGTGCCCGGCCGCGTGAACACCGCGGCGTAGCGGCCCACGCCCTCAAAGCGGGGGAAGAGGGGCAGGGGGATGACCAGGTCCCCGGCGTCCCTGGCGGACAGCGCGATGCGCACGCCCCTGAGCGCGCAGCGCTCCGCCGCGTATTCCAGCGCCGCGAGCCGGGACACCTCCGGCTGCCCGGAAAAGGCCCGGCAGCTGAAGCGCCTGGGCATGGCATGGTGCCACCGGGCGAGCTGCGCCGCCGTGTAAAAGCCCTCCCAGGGCAGCGTGTCCATGTCCCTCACCTTCCTTTATGCCTGTAGCCGTATGCCGGCTGAGTTTACCATACCCCGCCGGATGGTTCAACGGGACGGCTTCCGCCGGCCTCTGCTAGTCATGCCGGTATCCTTCCGCTCATTGGGCTTGCGCCTGGATGCCCGAACAATTTTGAACAATGGAGAAACAATGGCCAAACCGTTCGTTCCCGTTGCCATTTACCACATGCCTGTGATATGATAACATCATCACGAATCGCTTTGCGTCGTTTCCGCACGACAGCGGCCGCAGGTTCAGTTGTTCTGCCTGACATTTCCTGTTCTGTACCTCCTGCCCGACATCCTCCGCCCGGTCCCATACGGCTTCTCCGACCGACTTTTCCACTGTCTGTTTCATTGACGGACCGCCAGAATAGGGGAGCAATCATGAAAACAACTAAAAAGTACGCGGCGTTCCTGCCTGTGGCGCTTGCTTTCGCCCTTGCCTTGACGTTGGTTGTCACCAACGCATCCGGCAAGCTGACCCTCGGACACCTGGGCTCAGGCACCGTCCTGTCCACCATCAAGCCCCCCGGCGGGCCTTCGGTCGGCTCCAGCCTGTCGATTCCTAAGCCTTTGCAGACACCAAGCGGGGGCACGGGTCTGCCGACCAGCGGTCCATATGGCGGTATGGGTTTGCCGACCAGCGGTCCCTACGGGGGTATCAACCTGTCGACCCCCAGCCCGACGCCGCGGCCCACCCCTCCGAGACCCTCCAGAACACCTCCCAGCGGACAGGATCTTCAAACGCTGCGTCCTCCCGGAGGGCAGGATCTTCAAACGCTGAAGCCCCCCGGCGGGCAGGACCTTCAGACGCTGAGGCCCCCCGGCGGGCAGGACCTTCAAACGCTGCGTCCTCCCGGCGGGCAGGACCTTCAGACGCTGCGTCCTCCGGGCGGGCAGGATCTTCAAACGCTGAAGCCCCCCGGCGGGCAGGACCTTCAGACGCTGA
>CAZJCB010000124.1:0-6695 GCA_964544245.1 uncultured Christensenella sp. | reverse complement strand
TCGTTCATCCGGAACACTTCCGGGCAGGTGTCCGCGCAAAGGCCGCAGCCGATGCATCCGCTCTGGTCCACAGCAGCTTTCATTGAGGTTTCCTCCTTCAGGTTTTTCGAACTCAAAACAGCGCTTTGCGCTATTGGTCCACGATGTCGCCCCTGGTGCTCAGGGTGATGACCTGCCAGGGGATCATTTTACCGCTCTCGCGCATCGCGGCGGTGAGCGCGTGGGTCAGCCCGCCGCAGCAGGGCACCTCCATGCGCACCAGGGTGACGGAGCGGATGTCATTCAGGCGAAGGATGTCCGCCAGCTTGCCCGCGTAACCCGGTTCGTCCAGCTTGGGGCAGCCGATGAGGGTGACGTGGTTTTTCATGAAACGGCGGTGAAAATCGCCGTGGGCGTAGGCGGCGCAGTCTGCCGCGATGAGCAGGCGCGCGCCCTTGAAAAACGGGGCGTTCGCCGCGGCCAGCCGGATCTGCACCGGGAAATTCGTCAGTTCGCTGCCCATGGCCTGGAAAGCAGGCGCGCTTTCGTTGGAACCCCTGTCTGCCCTGAGCTCCACGGCCCGTGTTCCGGGGCAGGCTGAGCCTGAGGGGCAGGGGGCGGGCTCCTCTTTCTTTTCACCCGCCATACGGGCCTTGACGGCTTCCCCGTCAAACGCGGCCGCCTGACGGGTCTCAAAGGTGATGGCGCCGGTCGGGCAGGCCGGCAGGCAGGCCCCCAGGCCGTCGCAGTAGTCGTCGCGGAGCAGCTCCGCCTTGCCGTCCCTCATGCCGATGGCGCCCTCGTGGCAGGCGCTCACGCACAGCCCGCAGCCGTTGCACAGGTCCCTGTCGATTTTGATGATCTGCCGCAGCATCCGCTTACCCCGTTCTTCCGTTTGCCGGTCCGTTCCGGCGGGAACGATTATAGCGTATCCCGCCGGTTTTGTCGCCCCTTGCGGAAGGGATTTTGTCCGCGTGTCCGTTTGAGCGTGCCATGGCCGGGTAATTTATTGGAGTAACGGTTTATTGAAAGGAGCACCTTTTTATGTTTAGGAAACACAGGCACATCCTGGCCGCCCTGCTGGCGGCGCTCACCCTGCTCACCTCATCCGCCGTCCTCGCCGGCGAGGCGGAGCCCCTCCTCCTCACACTTGACCAACTCAGGCAGTTTGACGGCAAGGACGGCCGGCCCGCCTACGTGGCGGTGGACGGCATCATCTACGACATGACAAACAGCGCCGCCTGGAAAAACGGCGCGCACAACGGTTTCCAGGCCGGGGCGGACCTGACGCAGGAAATCAAGGAAGTATCCCCCCATGGCGTGGGCAAGCTGGAAAACGTCGTGGAAGTCGGCCGCCTGAGCGTGCTGCTGACGCTGGAAGAGCTGAAAAGCTTTGACGGAAAGGACGGCCGGCGCGCCTATGTGGCGGTGGACGGCGTCATCTACGACATGACCGACAGCCGTGCCTGGAAAAACGGGGCGCACAACGGCTTCCAGGCCGGGGCGGACCTCACCGAAGGCATCAAGACCAAGTCCCCCCACGGGGTGGGCAAGCTGGAGAACGTCGTCGAGATTGGCAGGCTCCTGCCGGAAATGACCCTGGAAGAACTGGCGGCCTATGATGGAAAGGACGGCCGCTCCGCCTACGTCGCGGTGAACGGCGTGGTCTATGACGTGACCGGGAACCCCGCGTGGCCCGCAGAAGGTCACAAAGGTGCCCTGCCCGGGAACGACCTGAGCGAGGTGTTCGCCCAGTCCCCCCATGAGGCCGAAGTATTGGAAGGCCTGCCGGTAGTCGGGAAAATCAAACAATAACATTTTGACTCGCGGCCCCGGGGGAGCGTTCCCCCGGGGCCTTTGCTGGACAAACACCCCCGATAGAAGGGGAATTCGTAAGGAGGCCGCATGATCTACAGCATCCTGGGGTGGACCAGCCTCGCGCTGGCCGTGGTGGCCAGCTCGCCCTACTGGCTCCGCATGCTCAACAACTGGACCGTCAAGACCAAGGACAAGCGCTTTTTCAACCTGCTGAAGTTCCTTCGCAAACTGCACAAGCCCCTGGGCGCCGCGCTGGCGGTGATCGCCATCGTCCACGGCTACCTGGCGCTGAACAACCAGATCAAGCTGCACACCGGCCTGCTGGTCTACCTGGGCTTTCTCGTCTCCGCGGTTCTGGGCGGCGCCCATTACCGCCTGAAAAAGAAGGCGCTGTTCAAGGCGCATAAAATCAGCGTGCTGGTCAGCTTCCTGCTCCTGCTGCTGCACCTGCTCAAGCCCTGGGCCCTGGGGCAGTGGCTGGGGATCTGGTAAAGGGACAAGCCCTGGACGAATTATCAACCAAGCCCCGGAACGCCGGGCTTTTTTGTTGATGATTCTGTATGGCGATGATGAAAAACCGGAACACCGCCAGAGCGGCGGGCCTATCCCAGCCGCGGGCCGCCCCGCGCCAGCCAGTCCCGAACCTTCTCCAGCATGAGCGGCTGGATGTCGGGCAGGTTGAGGTCCCCGGGCAGGCCGCTGAACAGCCGGACCTCTTCGACTTCGCTGTGCAGGGGGCCCAGTTCCTCAGCCTCCGCGGCGTACAGCCTGCCGAAACGCGCGGGGGTTTCGCCGCCCCCTTCCAGCGCGTAACTGACGGAATACCAGCACACCGGCCAGATCTGGAACCGCACCGCGCCGGTCTCCTCCATCAGTTCCCTGCGGGCGGCATCGTCCGGCGTTTCGCCCGGCTCCACATGGCCGGCGGGCAGTTCCCATCCGGGGCGGCCGCTGCTCTTCACCCAGACCCACTGGCCCTGGAAGCGGCAGGGGATGACGCAGATGCGGACCAGGCTGTCCTCGCCCGTCCCAAAAAACCGCACCCGGACGCGGCTCCTTCCCTCAGGCGGCGCCACGGACAAGCCTTCCTTTCAGGCGGCGGACGCCGCGGGCAGCCGTCACTGTCCGGCGCTTCAGGGACAGGGAATCGCTCTCCGGCGTCATCCCCGCCCTCATCGTTCCATCCTGTCCAGCAGCATCAGCCGCAGCATGTCAAAGCAGGCCTGTACGGCGGCGGTGCGGTAATAATCCTTCCCGCGGGAGGGCAGCGCCTGGGCGTACTGCCTGATTTCGTCCCCCGCCGCGACGGCGCAGGCATAGCTGTTCCCGTTCTGGTAAATCACCGCGCGGGCCCCGCCGCGCAGGCGCGCGCCGGACGACCCGGCCAGCAGCGCGCAGGCGTCGGAAGGGCTTTCCGGCAGCAGTTCATCAACGTCCAGCATGCCCGCCAGTTCCCGCAGGTCATTGGCGGACAGGCTGACCCCGCAGGCCTCCGCACCGCCCGCGGCAGACTGCATCCGGAAGGCTGCCAGGCCGCCGCTGCCCGCCTCCAGGAAGGAGACCTTCAGGCCGCTTTCCCTGAGCAGGCCGGCGATGACCTCCTCCAGGCTGTCCACGTCCACCCCGTAGGCATGCCGGCCCAGGCGGCGACAGATTTCCCGGATCACCGGTTCGGTCAGCGCCGTCGCCTCTTCCCGGCTTTTCGCCCGGGCGGTCACGCGCACCATCGCCTCGCCGTCCTTGGCGTAGGGGGCCAGCGTGGGGTTCACGCCCGCCTCCATCAGGTCGGCGAGCATCTCCGCCATGCGCGACTCGCCCAGCGAGACCACCCGCACCACGCGGGAGAGCAGGGTGCCGGAGGAAAACTGCCGGAGGAAGGGGACGACCTCCCTGTCAAACATCGGCCGCATTTCCCTGGGCGGCCCGGGCATCAGCACGGCGGTATGCCCCCTGTCGCTGAAGAGGACGCAGCCGGGCGCCGTGCCCTGCGGGTTTTTCAGGATGACGCCTCCCTGGGGGATGAGCGCCTGCTTCTCGTTGCTTTTGGGCATCATCCGGCGCGTGAGGGCGTAAAAGGAATGGATCTCCTCCAGCGCTTCCGCGTTTAAAAGCAGTTCCCGCCCGAAACAGCGCGCCACGACCTCCTTGGTCAGGTCGTCCGCCGTGGGGCCCAGGCCGCCGGTGAACAGCAGGATCTCGGCCCGCTCCATCGCGGAGCGCACCGCATCCTCCATGCGCGCCTCGTTGTCGCCCACCACGGTCTGAACGTAGAGGTCCAGCCCCAGTTCCGAAAGCCCCCTTGCCAGGTATTGCGCGTTGGTGTTCAGGATGTCCCCCAGCAGCAGTTCCGTGCCCACACAGATGATCTCGCAGCGTTTCCGGTCCATGTCAGCGTCCCTTCCCGTAGTTTTTCGCGTTCAACCCGATCATTGTACCGCTTTTCCTCCCGTTGCGCACCAAAATGGACGGACAGGCGCGCCTTGCGAAAGTTTGTTATGATGTCCCTGTCATGTTTCCGGTTTTCGCGCGTCTGATGGGTATGAGGCTGATGAAGTGAGCGGTTTTGAGCAGGTGTACCAGGCCTATTTTGGGGATGTTTACCGCTACGCCCTGAAACTGTGCGGGGATAAACCGCTGGCGGAAGACCTGTGCAGCGAGACCTTTCTGCGAGCGATGGACAGGATCGAGGGCTTCCGCGGGGAATGCGAGCTTCGGGTCTGGCTGTGCGGGATCGCCAAAAACCTGTACTTTTCCCACTTGAGGAAACAGGGCCGCGTGGTCCCTGTGGATTCGCTGCCGGAGGAGGGCGGCGGGCCTGACCCGGAAGAGATGATCGGCCTGAAGGATGAAAGCCAGCGGGCGCACCAGGCGCTGCACGATTTGGCGGAGCCCTACCGGGAGGTGTTCAGCCTCAGGGTACTGGGCGGTCTCTCTTTCGGGGACATCGGCGAACTGTTTGGGAAGGGCGCGAACTGGGCCTGCGTCACCTATCACCGGGCGCGTCAGAAGATCAGGGAAAAACTGGAGGACAAGGATGACACATGAATGCGGAATGATCCAGGACCTGCTGCCGCTGTACGCCGAAAGGCTGGCGGGCGAAGCGAGCCGGAAGGCGGTGGAGGGGCATGTCGCGGAATGCGAAAACTGCCGAAAAGCGCTGGAAGAGATGTTGAAGGAAACGCGTTTGCCGGGTGATGCCGCCCTGCCGATCAAAAAGGTGAGCCGGGACATCAGGAATCGCCGCCTTCGAGCTGTCCTGCTGGCCTCCGCGCTGCTCCTGGCCCTTTTCACCGCCCTGGGCTCCTTCATAACGGGCAGGCAGTATCAGCCGTGGAGCGAGGGGCTGGCCAGCTTTGAGGAGAAGGGTGGGTTCCTGATGATGAACATCGGCCGTCCGGGGCTGCACGCGGACGTGGACGTGTTTCCCGACCCGGACAGGCCCGGCGCGGTGAACGTCGACGTGTCGCTGTATACCTGGCGCTTCGCTTTCGGGGAAGGGCAGCGGCAGATTCCCCTGGACGTGCCGGAAGGGAAGAACGTCTCGGTCTGGTATGTGCAGCCGGGCATGGAGAACCGGCTGGTCTATGGCAGGGACCCCTACCCCGGCGGCGGCGTGATCAGTCTGCCGCGCCTGGCTCTGGCCTACTACCTGATGATGGCGCTTGCGCTGGCCGTCCTGCTGGGCGCCCTGCTGTTCCTCCTGCGCAGAAAACCGAAGGGCAGGGCATTCGCTCAGGCGCTGCTTGGCCTGCCGTTGTGCTACATTCTGGGCCATCTGCTCATCAAGGGATTCAGTACTACGTCTTATTACAGCCTGCTGCGGGATCTCCTCTGGATCCTCGCCTGCGCGGCTTTCCTGTATACCGCCTGGCTGCTGCTGATGCGGGGGCTGAGGGAAAAGGCGGAAGGCTGACGCGGACAAATCCGAACCATTCCATTTCTGAGGGCCCGCGCCCTCTTTTTGATTGTAGCGGCCGAACTGCCGTGATATGATGGCGGGGCGCAAAAAGAGCCGGGGAGGGACAGGATGGTCATTTTTGAGGCGACAGGCCGGGAATACAAGGGCAACCTGCATATGCACACCACGCTGAGCGACGGTATGAAGAGCCCGATGGACGCCGTACTGGCCTACGAGGCGGCCGGCTACGACTTCCTTGGGATCACCGACCACCGGCGGATGACCTTCCTGCCGGAGTACCGGGGCCGCATGCTCCTGCTCCCCGGCATCGAGATGGATGAGGAGCCCACGGAGCGCGAGGTCATCCACCTGCTGGGCATCGGCATGGATGAGCGGCTGATGGCCGGCGTCAAGCCGGGGATGAAGTCCCAGGATACCATCGACAAGATCCGCGAAGCCGGCGGGCTCCCCTTCCTGGCGCACCCGCACTGGTCCATGAACCGGCTGGCGACCGTCAAGGGCCTTCAGGGCCTGGCTGGGGTGGAGATCTTCAATTCCGTATCCCGCCCTCCCTACAACGCCGACCGTGCGGACTCCACCCACATCCTGGACCTGCTGGCCTCCGACGGCCTGCTCTACCCCACCATCGCGACGGACGACTGCCACTATTACGGGCAGGAGTTCGCCCGTTCCTTCACCCTGGCGCAGGCGGACAGCCTGAGCGAAAAGGACGTGATGGACGCCCTGCGCGGCGGCCGTTTCTACGCCTCCCAGGGCCCGCGCTTCCTGAAGGTGGAACTGGACGGGGAGACGGTGCGCGTCGCCTGTTCGCCGGTGGACGCCGTGGTTTTCCATTCCGACCTCGCCTGGAACAATCACCGCGCCGTCGCCGGCAGCGGGATCACGCGGGCCGAATACCGGCTGGACCGCGCGCGCGGCGAGAGTTTCGTACGCGTCATCCTCATGGACGGGGAGGGCAGGCGCGCCTGGTTGAACCCGT
>CAZJCB010000123.1:0-6731 GCA_964544245.1 uncultured Christensenella sp. | reverse complement strand
GCAGCTGGATCGCCTTTTTCATCTCTTCGCTGTCCCCCAATGCAACAGTGAAGGGATTGTGGATCATCATCAGGCTGGTCGGGGCCATCATGACCCTGCTGCCAGCCATGGCAATCACCGAGGCGGCCGATGCCGCGATACCGTCTATCTTCACGGTTACATCATCCGGGTAATCCATGAGCATGCTGTAGATCTGTGACGCTGCCACGCAGTCCCCGCCCGGTGAGTTGATCCAGATCGTGACCGGCCCACTGCCGGCCATTAGGTCCTTCTTGAACAAGGCGGGTGTGACATCATCCTCAAACCAACTGGTTTCGGCGATCACACCCTCCAGGTAGAGGGTACGGCTTTCATCCGCGTTTCGTACCCAGTTCCAAAACCTCTTCACGCTGTTCCTCCTTTGATTGTTGAATTGCTTTTGTGATTTGGATCATGTTCCCGTTCACCAGGTATGCGTTCCCGCCTTCCATATCGGGGATCGGATTCATGCTTTCCAGTTCCCGGATATCGTTCGCGCTCATCCAGCCGTTCTGCCGGGCGATGGCGTACCCTTCCATGCGTTCCTTGTAGGCGCCGCGCAGCAGACCATCCATATTGAATCGGACATACAACCGCCCCTTCTCGCTGTCTGACAGCAGGGCACGGTTCATGCTCTGCTCAATGCGCACCAGCCAAGGACGGATCGTATGCACGCCAAAGGAGATGGATTGGTGCTCGATATTGCTGAACGTGGCATGCTCCAAATCGCCCACCAGATGAGGCGGGACACGGAAGATGCGGCAGATCTCCGATACCTGGAACTTCCGTGTCTCCAGGAACTGCGCTTCGTTATTGGGCAGGGAGATCCGTTCGAATTTGAGTCCTTCTTCAAGGATAGCCACACGTCCTGAATTCGCGTTGCCTCCATAGGCAGCGTTCCAGCTTTGGCGAAGGGCAGCCGGGTTCTTGACTGTGTTGGGGTGGGTCAACACACCAGAGGGTGTCGCGCCATTGGAGAAGAACCGGCTTCCATATTCCTCCGCCGCCATGCCGAGCCCAATGGCATTCCGTTCCATGGCGACCGGGCTGTAACCCACAATGCCGTCAAAGCCCATGCCTGGTATGTGCAGGACGTTCACCGGGTGAATTTTGACTGTCTTTCCCTCTGTCGTGGTGTAGGCGTATGTCAAGTTCCCCTGGTCATCCCTGTCGACTGACATTCGATCAGGGAGCAATGGATAAAGCGCAGTGATCTGCCCTCTGCCGTTTCTGATGATCTGGCAGTAGGCGTTCCCCCAGAGCAGAATGTGTGAAAGCAGTGTTTCCCTGAACACAAAGGAAGTCATCTCCGGGTTAGGCTCGTCATGCAGCAGGCGATATAGATGATGCTTCGTCGCTTTCTCGCTCCCAGCCTCTGTTTCCTGGAAGAGGTGTAGTGGTAGGCTGGCCACGGTTTCAGCGATCACACGCACACACGCATACACAGTCGATACTTGGATCGCAGTACGTGCAGTGACAGTCTTTCCCGCAACGCTGGACCCAAAGAAAAACGCCGGGGCAGCACTCACGGCATTCTTGGGCTTGTCACGTGCCCTGAATAAGCTGAGCAAGTTGATATGGCTTCACCTCTCAATCCGTGATTCTCAATATCATTCGCATTTATAGCCCGAGTCCTGTCTTTCTATCGTGGCATTGCTTGCATAATGCCTGCCAATTGGTTTCATCCCAGAACAACGTTTCATCTCCACGGTGAGGGAGGATATGGTCGACCACTATAGCCGGCACAAGCATGCCGTTGCGCTGGCACTCTGTACATAGAGGATACCTGCGCAGGTATCGTATCCTGGATGAGCGCCATCTGGCGTCGTAGCCACGAACTGTGGCATTTTCCCGTGCATGCTGAGGCCGGTGTACTTCGCAATACACATCATCTGATAGATTGGAGCAGCCAGGATGTCGGCAAGGCCGCAATGGTTTTCTTGGCATATTCCTCCTATATTAGTAATAAACCGCGGTCATCATCATACACGCTGCCGGTTCCCTGATTCTTCATCGCCCGATCCAGCGCCATGACCAGCGCGACCGCACCGTCCACCTTCTCGGTGGATTTTTGTTTGTCGATTTTCAGGTTTCCTGCTGGGTCCATACGGATGAACACGTTGTCCATGTTCCAACGTAGCACTGGATGCCCGCCATGGTTGAGCTTTCTTTCAAGAACGATTCGCATCAGTTCCTTCGTTGGAGGGCTCATGTCCTTGAAGCCTTGTCCGAAGGGCACCATCGTGAAACCGTCGTCCTCCAGTGATTGCACCATCATGGTGGCGTTCCAACGGTCATAGGCAATTTCCCGGATATTATAGCGTTCACCCAAGTCACAAATGAACTTTTCGATGAAGCTGTAATGTACGACATTACCTTCAGTGGTCATAATGAAACCTTGCTTTTCCCACTGGTCATACATCACATGATCACGGCGAACTCGCATCTGCAGTGTTTCCTCCGGCAACCAGAAGAACGGCAGGATGGTGTATGGTTCCTCTTCATCCAAAGGCGGGAACACCAGAACTAAGGTAGTCAGGTCGCCGGTCGAAGAAAGATCCAGCCCAGCGAAACAAATACGTCCCTCCAGCTCATAAGGATTTATCTCTCCGCCGCACTCATCCCACTTGTCCATCGGCATCCAACGGATGGATTGCTTCACCCACTGATTCAGGCGTAGTTGCCGGAACATGTTCTCATCCGCTGGGGTCTCCTGAGCCTTATGAAAAGCATCCCGCACCTTGTCGATGGTTATCGTATGCCCGATGGATGGATTCACCCGGTACCAGTTCTCCTCGCTTGTCCAGTCGGCGTCATCCGGCAGGCCAAAGATAACCGGATAAAAGCGTGGGTCTGCTTTCCGGCCTTCCAGGATATCAAACGCCTTCTGATGGATCTCCCAGCAAATGGAATTGCGGTCCGTCCCAGCAGTCGTCAGCAAAAACCACAAAGGCTGCTTTCTGGCATCACCGGAACCCTGGGTCATCACGTCATACAATGCCCGGGTCGGCTGAGTATGCAGTTCATCGAAGATACAGCCCGACACGTTCAATCCATGCTTGGTAGCTACCTCACTGGACAAAACCTGGTAGATGCTTCCTGTAGGCTGGTAGACCATGCGTTTCATGGAAGGTATGATCTTTATCCTCTTGAGCAGCGCCGGGGATTGCTTCACCATATCGACCGCCACATCAAACACGATTGCAGCCTGCTGGCGGTCGGAAGCGCAGGAGTAGACCTCCGCTTTCCATTCGTCGTCATTCACCAGCATGTTCAACGCGATAGCAGCGCCAAGCTCTGATTTTCCCATTTTTTTGGGTATTTCGATGTAAGCCGTGGTGAACTGCCGTATGGATGGATCATCTTCACGGACAGTACCGAATACATCCTGGACGATCTTCTTCTGCCATGGTAGAAGGTGAAACTGCTTCCCATGGAACTCTCCCTTGGTGTGCTTCAGGCACTCGATGAAACCGGTGACCCTGGTGGCTTTCTGTTCGTCATAAGCCACTATTCCACCCGCCCTTCAGGAGCTTTTCCATCGGATCATCTGAGAACACATCATCCTTCCCGCCTCCTGCCGCGATGATGCGGGCACGGGTTGCGGGCGTGAGGCCAAATTCTGAGCAGAAGGATTGCATGATCTTCAGGTTCTGCTGAGCAATACTTACCTGTGGCACTTGCTGAACGTATCCAGAAGGCGTTTTGAAGATGGACCCGTGCTGAGTGATAAAGGCTTCCGCTTCTTTCCATCGGGCATAAGCCTGGCAGTACCCCTCAAAGGCTGTCAGGTCGACCATCGTCAGTACGCCCAGGGCTTCCAGGGAGGGGGCCAGTCGGTTCCATTCCTTCTTGGCTTCTGGCAAAAGCCAGTCCGGGCATTTGATACTCCCCTTGGGGGGAACAAACTCTTTTTCGTTGAGCGGACGTTTGCCCGGATTGCCTTCCAGCACTTTCAATGCTGTGGGCTTAGGTTTTCTGCCACGGGTCGCCAACTGGCACACCTCCCTTCATTTTCTTTTCACAGCTTTATTCCTTGGCAGTAACTTCCTCAAAGCTCATCTCGACCCCATCACGCTGCACATGGATATCTACAGTGGATCCTGTCAAATCCGCATAACGCTGAACGATCACAGTTGCATACTTTTGATCCAACTCAATTGTCCGGCAGATACGATCTGTCTGTTCACAAGCAATGAGCGTTGAGCCGGAACCGCCAAATAGGTCTAGAACAATCCCATTGGGGGCGGAACTGTTCTTGATGGGGTAGGCCAGCAGCGGGATGGGCTTCATAGTCGGGTGCTGTGCGCTGTGCTTAGGCTTATCGAAGTTCCAGATGGTTGTCTGCTTGCGGTCAGCAAACCACCTGTGTTTGCCATTGGGCAGCCAGCCAAAGAGCACGGGCTCGTGCTGCCACTGGTAAGGGGATCGCCCCAGCACCAGGGAGTTCTTCGCCCAAATGCACACACCGGAGATATGAAAGCCAGCCTCCTTGAATGCACGCCTGAAATTCAGGCCTTCCGTATCCGCATGAAAGATGTATGCTGAGCCACCCTCAGCCATGTGCGCCGCCATGTTCTGAAAGGCCGCTAGCAGGAACTCATAAAACTTGCCGTCAGTCAGGCTGTCATTCTGGATGGTTTTACCGTCTGCGCTCTCGTATGAGACATTGTAGGGCGGGTCCGTCACCACCAGGTTGGCCTTGATGCCATCCATGAGCAAGGCGACATCCGAAGGCTTCGTTGCATCACCGCATACCATCCTGTGCCTACCGAGCATCCAAACGTCGCCAGGTTGAACAAAGGGGGTTACCGCATCCGGATCGATTTCACACTCATCATCTTTGACGTCTTTATCGTGAACCTTTGAGAAAAGATCATCAATCTCAGCAGCATCAAACCCGGTGGCACCCAGGTCATATCCAGCAGTCTGCAGTTCGCACAGCAGATCTGCCAAGGCGACCGGTTCCCACTCGCCCACCGCCTTGTTAAGCGCAACATTCAACGCTTTTTCATCCTGCGGGTTCTCAATGTGCACGACCACGCAGTCAATCTCGGTTGCACCTTCCGCGACCAGTACCTTGTGGCGTTGATGTCCTCCAACGATATTGCCGGTCACTTCATTCCATATCACAGGATCCACATAGCCGAAGTCATGAAGGCTTCGCTTGATCTTTTCATAAGCTGGATCACCAGGCTTGAGGTCCTTGCGAGGGTTGTATGTCGCAGGTTTAAGCTTCTCGATGGCAATCCGCTGCAGGTTCATGGTTGTGTGCATCAATTTCTCCTTCTTGTGCTGGTAAGACTCTATTGGAAGATAGTAAGCAAGATAATAAGTAAGTTATTTATGGAGGAGAACGAGTTGTGCTGGCAAGATCCTTTCGGAAGATAGTAAGCAAGATAGTAAGTAAGTTGTTGATAGAGACGAAAAAAATTGGTATACTGATGCAACGGAAACGAGGTGAGGATGATGTTGAATTACATACCACCCTTTGCGATAAGCAATCTCATGATAGACATGGTGTCCCGGATCTCCGAAAAACTTGGGCAGATCAGCAATTACCGAGAGTTTGAGTCCAGGCCACATTTGAGGAGAAACAATCGAATCCGCTCCATCCATTCATCACTTGCTATTGAAGCGAACTCCTTGTCTTTGGATGACGTCAGGGGCGTGATTGACGGAAAAACTGTTCTAGGACCTCAAAAAGAAATTCAAGAGGTCAAGAATGCCTTTCTCGCGTATGAACAGGTGGGAAAGGTTGACGCCTATTCACTGGAGGACCTTAAGAGGGTGCATGGCATCATGACGTACTTGACCGTTAAGGAATCCGGAATATTCCGACATGGCGAGGAAGGAGTCTTCGACGATGATCGCTGCATATTCATGGCTCCCCCAGCAAAAAATGTTCCGGACCTAATGGACAATCTATTTCAATGGATGCGCATAGCATCAGAAGAGGTTCATTCCCTCATTCTATCATCGGTGTTTCATTACGAATTCGTGTTCATCCATCCGTTTGCTGATGGCAACGGCCGTATGGCTCGGCTATGGCAGACCATACTGTTAGCAACTTGGAATCCCGTATTCCAGTATCTGCCCATCGAGAGCAGCATTCATGAGTATCAATCCGAGTACTATGAAGCAATTGCTAAATGCCACAGCGCAGGCAACTCGAATATTTTCATCGAATTCATGCTAGAAAAAATCGTCGAATCGCTTGACATGGTGCTGAAACAGGCACGTACCACAAGTGACTTTGCATCAGTTTATGTAGGGCGCCTGCTGAGTGTTATGGAGCATGACGTTCCCTACACGGCAACGCAGATCATGAGCATGTTGAACCTTAAGTCAAAAGAGACACTACGCAAGCATTACATCAACCCGGCGCTTGAAATGGGTTTGATCATCATGGGTGTGCCGGACAAACCGACCAGCAGAAACCAGACATACATTAGGAAATAACAAAACAATAAAGCCTCCTCCCACTAACCGTACAGAAACCGACTGTGCGGCTTTTTTTGTGCAATTTTCATCAGATACCCCCACCCCTTAATTTCGCGAAAGTTCACGCGAGAGGGGGCCGCGGTCTCCAGTGAAAGGTCTGTAGAGATCAGACCCCCCCTCCCCCCTGGGATCTGGCGCCGGCGGGGGCGGGGTGCTGGCCTGGGAGGACCGCCGGCCCGGGGTTCTGCCGCCCGGGGTCGCGCCGCGTG